>JBBQPV010000433.1:0-2393 GCA_038216925.1 Bdellovibrionia bacterium | reverse complement strand
TCCCTGATACTCACAGCACTATTCATGATCATTTTCACTTGTTTGGTGAAATAGTTGTAGGAAGCAACCGCCGGTATAGCCACAAAAAGACCAACCGCAGTTGCAACCAAAGCTTCGGAAATTCCAGTCATCACCACCGTGGGATTACCTTGGCTGCCCGCCAAATCAGAAAACGCTTTTACAACTCCGAGAACTGTTCCAAGTAACCCAATAAATGGGGCGTTGTTACCTAGAGTGTTTAAAAACCCTAAATTCTTCTCTAGGGCAGGGCGCTCCATGAGAAGGTATGAATCCATGAGTTCCTCAATGCCATTTACACCTTTTGATTCTTTATGGCGTAAGGCTACGTTGAGCATCCGCCCTTCCAAGGCGTCGTGATTTTTACTTAAGTCTTCCAGGACTTTAAGGTCATTGGCTTTCAAAGCTTCTTTTGCCCGTTCAGCTACTTTTTTACTGATACCAAGCGTAGATTTTAGAAAAATAAATCTTTCTATAATTATTGCCAAGGAGCAAATGGAAAGGAAGATCATAAAATATAAAATGAATTCCGAGCCGCCCGTGGAAACTGCTAAAATTTTCTGCGTCAACATTGTGTGATGTCCCTTCAAAATAAGTTGTGCATGGAAAAGTCTAACAGACGTGGCTTTTGTCGAGAAATTAAAAATGATGACGCGCGCAGACTTTATTTAGACAATGTTTTTGGCTCAACACCTTGATATAATTAGGGGATGGGTCTACGACAAAGAAAAGACATCTATGGTGACCAAGCCCCATGGTGGGGAGAGTATCTGGCCCAATATCGAGAGGCGCTGAAGCATGCCCGAGGTGCGCGCATTTTGGATATTGGTTGCGGCGAAGGATTTGGGTCCCGTTATCTTTTTGATAACGGCGCCGTTGAAGTTCTTGGAATTGACATAGATCCCCAACTCATTGAGCGAGCCAAAGATAAGTACGGCAGAGACGGTGTTGAATTTGCCGCTCAGAGAGCTGAGGAACTTGATCATCATACCAAGAAATTCGATCTGGTCACTTGTTTTCAAGTGTTGGAAAAGTCTACTAACCCAGATCAACTTTTACATCAAATTCACAAAATATTAAACTCTGGTGGAGAGGCCGTCATATCGACAGTAAATAGGGTGAGGTTTTCAAATCTTACTGAAGCGCCCGCTGAAGCCAGTCACGTAGCGGAGTTTGATGAAATTGAATTTAAAGCAATGATTAAACGCCATTTTGGTAAAGCGGAATTTCATTCCTTGGTTTGCACTCGAGATGGATACACAAAACTTTTTCAAAATTCCATTTCAGACAGAATTCCTCACAGTCTGAAAAACACAGTAGCTCAAAAAATATTTGGATCTACTTTTTTTCCATCCGAAAAAGAATTTGTTCTGAAATCTTTAGACTCCCACCAGGCGCCTCTTTTTTATGCATTTTGTAAAAAAACTTAAAAACATTTTTGGAATAGTATTACTCAGCTCATGTTTTTCATGTACTGGCCGTTTCCCCAATAATGAGGGAAACGTTCTGGTGATCAGTTTTTCTGGCCTCTCTGCTGAAGAGTTTGATGATGTGACAACAGAAACGCCGCACATAGACCAACTGATAAATGAGAGTGTAAGATTCACTCATTTCTATACCACGTCACTTCTTGAAAACGCTGCACTGGGCTCCCTTTTGACAGGACTTTATCCTGTTGAAAATGGGGTTCACCGAAATAATGCATCACAATACAAGAATGAAATTGTTAGTTTGCCCGAGGAACTGGGAGTTAGAGGTTATAACAGTTTCTTTAACAGTGGCGGTGCGCCCGTTCTCCGAAAAAGTGCAATCAGTAGGGGATTCAATGATTTCGATGACGTTTTTAAAACTGGTCCGGGATATTTTCTGCCGGTAAAAGATTTAGCTCAGAAGACACTCACCTCCATAGAAAACAGAATGGAGCAGGGAAGGTTTTTAGGAGTAGTTTATTTTTCTGATTTTCTTTTTTTCGAAACTCCCAATAAGGAAAGAAAACTACAAATACTTGATGAGGCCGTTGGGATTTTAAGAGAAGGTCTCTTAAAGAGGAATGCCTGGGATGGTCTAACTGTTATTGTAGTTGGTTTACGGGGGAGTGGAAGATTTGAAGGTCTATATGATGACATGGCGAGAGTCCCTCTAGTCATCAAGCCTTCTCGAAAGCCCAGAGATCTTTCTCCGTCATGGAAAGTAGACGGATTTTTAACCACCGCCGATTTGGGGGTGACTCTCTATGCACTGTTTGGATTGTCCCCTGCTGTTCCCAGCCGGTTAAACACAATGAGTTTTGCTCCGGCTATTCTAGCAAAAGGGAATTTAGCATTTCCTGAAAGACCCCTTTACATGGAATCAGAACTACTTTCTTGGCGTGGATG
>JBBQPV010000432.1:0-2405 GCA_038216925.1 Bdellovibrionia bacterium | reverse complement strand
AATATTGCGTACCGACGGTAAAATCAAAAATATTTTTTCGGATGTCTTCCTTCGTCAGATCATGACGGAATTTGTCGAGCTTTTCTGGATCTCCACCAAGAATGAGGTCCCTGACTTTATGTCCAAATCCGGCATCGTCTTTTACATCGTTTGCGCCTGCACTTGATTTGGAGCTGGGAACTTTTTCTTTTGGCTTATCTTCGTCATCGGCGTCTTCATCGTCAGTTGCAGGAGGTTTTACTTCTTGTGCAGGACCGCGCTTGGCCTTTACTTTTTTAGGCTTTCCCTTTTTTATATAGTAGGAACTTTCAATGGGTAAAGGTTGTTCCACCGCGGGGGATTGGCCCGTGGGGAAAGTAAAAAAGCTTGGGTCCATCACTTGTGCATAGACAGGCATAGACACTGTAATTAGAAGCGTGAGTAACACTGATTTCATTCAGTTGACTATTCGGAATTTGCGGACTGATTGTTAAAAATCAAAGGTCTTGGGACTAAGGTCGAGCGATTCTAAAGATGCTTTTAATTTCGCGGGGTTAAATTTTCTGCTAAAATAAAAACACCAAGATGAGGAAGCTAACTGAGTTTTTGATTTCTATTGCCATAAGTGTCACTTTTGCTCAGGCGTTGCCTGCATTTGCTAAAGATGAAATTAGAAATTCCTATTTAAGTGAAACTGATAAAAATTTAACTGTTCGGACCGTGGCTATCTTGCCTAGTTCAGATAACGTGAACGGACTTTATTCTCGGTACGCAGAAAGTAAGGTTGCCGCACTAGTCTCAGAGGGGCATCGGTTTGCTTTGACTGAGGTGAAGGAAGCAGATCCCAGATTGACCGTGGATGACTATGAAAAACAACCTGAAGTCATCAGAACCCTATCTCAAAAAAATAATGTCGATGCATTTATTGTCACAAAAATTGTTAAAAATCCAAAAAATTTAAGCATTCAGCTGGATTTATTTTTAGGTTCTGATGGACTGGTTTTCGCTTCAGAACAAATAGATAATGATCCCAAATTTCAACTGACTGACGTGGAGAAAAAGATTGCAGATTTATATAGCCGAGCGGTGAATAAACTTCCCTATAAAGGGTTAATTTTAAGTAGACAAAATCAGCGTGTCACTTTGGATATTGGTTCCTCTGACGGAATTAAGAACGATAGCGTTTTAACTGTAGAGCAAGTTATTTCTATCAAAAGACATCCAAAATATAATTTCATGTTGAGCTCAGAAAAAGAAATCATAGGTAAAATTAAGATAGTGAAAGCAGAGCCCAAATTGAGTTTTGGCATCATTCTTCAAGAAAAAGAGAAGGGCGTTATTACAAAAAACAGTAAGGTCTCCGGACTAGATTTTGTTCAATACCCTGATTCTAGTTTGCAGGGCCCAGCTGGTCCACCCCAAGATGTAGTGAGCTTTGGAAAAAATCCAAGAGAGTGGAAATTAGATAAGGAGCCGTCTCTGGGGTATGCGGGAATGGGAATTGGTCTTGGAAATTTTCAATACGCCAGCACGCTTCAACAATCAGGATCCATTACAGGTAGCAACTCTTTATATCCTCAAATTGATTTTCACGGAGAAATTTGGATCACAAGAAATTGGTATGTGGGCGGAAAAATACGGTACGGAGTATTCAGCATTGGTAACGCTTTGAGTGGAAGTACACCTGGAAACTTAAGCGCAAATAATGGGCACTTTGATTTACATGCAGGTTACAAATTTCTCCTCCAAGATGAATTTTGGGGTCCTCAGATTATTATAAATATGGGTTTTTCAAAATATTCTCTTTTTGTGGATGCTTCAACACCACTTGCCTACACTTCAACGTCTTACAGTGGTTTATATTTGGGGATCGGCGGACTTGTTCCCATCGACGAAGAAAGAATCTGGTACTTTGAAGCCAGCCTTTCCCGTCATCTCTTTCCTATAATGACGGAAACGCCACTGTCTAGCGGCGCTAGTAGTGATAATACAATCACGGTTTTATCCATTGGTGCATCCCGGAAACTGAACACCGCATTTAGAATTCACGGCTCCTTTGATTTTGAATCTTATTCCTCCACCTTCAGCGGCGGTGGTTCCCGAGGCGACACCGGCTCCAATTCCAGCCAAACACTCATCACATTAGTAGGCGGCCTCGATTACTACTTCTAAGCAAAAAGGTGCCGATCCACTTTCTGTACAGATTTGCGTTATAACTCAGCAATAAAAAACCCGGACTGAAAATCAATCCGGGTTTGCAATTACATTTTAATGCGTTGCTATACAGAAAGTGGATCGGCACCTTTTGGGTTACATCATGTCCATTCCGCCCATGCCACCCATTCCGCCCATACCACCCATGCCGCCGCCGCCACCTGCGCCGCCGCCACCGGATTCTTTTCTGGGTTTCTCTGCAATCATGGTTT
>JBBQPV010000431.1:0-2418 GCA_038216925.1 Bdellovibrionia bacterium | reverse complement strand
TCATAGAGAAAAACACTAAAGCGCTTTCCACTATTGATGAAAAGGCGCCTTTAAAAAACTTTAGAAACACTCTTGGTGGGGGCATTGTGGGAATGGCTGTAGGCGCTGCTGCGAGTACTGGCCTTTCTGTTGCTGTGATTCGACAACACCTAGGGGAATGCAAAAAAGTTTTCGGATTAACAGATGAGGACATTACCCACCTCTCTATGTTTGTGTCTTTACCAAAAGGTCCTGCCACCGGTTGCGAAGATATTGGAATGGAAAACGAAAGCCTAAAAGCATTTTTAAAATTCTCAAATGAAAATGGTTTCAATGCTTCAGAAGGGATTTGTAAATTGTTTACCAATGCTGAGAGGAAACTAGCTGAACACCAAGACATTATAAAGACCGAGTCTGAACCCACTTGCACTTCCGACGGCTATTCCACAGACAAAATTCAATCTTCCAAAAGACTCATCAGTGGCAAAGTTGCGGGCGTAAATTTTTCTATCTCCGTCAATAAAGATGGCGAAAGAATAGATTATGGGTCTTTAAAATCTGATAATTCTGAATTTCAAGCGTATTTAAGTCGTCGGGCTAGTAATGATCTAGAAAATGCTGAGCGCGATATGTATAAAAAAGCTTGGAGCCTTAACCCTCGAAACGCCTGTGCCGTTGGAAAAACTAATGACGGGAATGATCGCCAATTCTGCGAGATAGCAAAGACTCTGGAAGAAGACCGCATGGCCTCTCTCAGGAATAAATTAGTTTGTCATACAGGTGATCTCGCCGACGCCAATGGAAACATTGGGCCGGCGAAATAAAAAACACTTTTTAAGGCAATACGGTCACAGGCTTACCTGACGCAGCTGTGGCTTTAGCTCCCACATCATCAAGGTATTTTCTCAGTGGCCCATACCGGTCATTGGCTACTTTTTTCAGCGCCAAAAGTTTATAAACCACGTTTTGTTTCTCACCCTCTTTTTTTGCATTCACGTTTAAATCACTGACGCAAAATAATTCTAAGACGGCGGCAACAATGTCCCCTACTAGGCGCATAATACCGATGGCCTCATTGGCGATATATCCAATTTTTGCTCCACCACTTTTCACCGGAGCGGCTACACCGCCGGCACTGGGATCAAATCCTTGCCATCCTCCACTGTAGGGATTCATCACCCGCATCATGGATCCATTTGAAATTCCATCTAGCGCCAGAGAAAACTTTCTCCACTTCATTCCAAAGGACATGTATTTATTGGGCGTATCGGGAAGGTCATTTCCCAGCAGCGCCCAAGCCATGTCCCATCGAAATCGATTTCCAACATTATATTTATTCATCATTGCTAAAATCCGAGACGGATTGGGCTGGTTACAAATAATTCCAATCACATATTTTCTAAACTGTCTGACCGCATAGACAACGGCTTCCGTGTTTAAGTCCGCATAGGGCGCGCCATCAACGGGTTCAATCACCTTAAAACCCCAGGTGTTGGGCTTGTCTTTTAATTTTGCAAAAACATGTTTTACTTTAAAATAAGTAAGAGTTTGGTAAAGGACTTCTGTGGCTAAAATCTGGACCGCGTCGTCTTTTAAAGGCCCCGCCACTCCCGCACCAGTAGTACTCGGAAATGTAGAACAGCTTGGACCTGACGGATTAAAGTTGCAATCATCCCACGCTAGATCATTGGTCCCCGTTTGTCCTGGCACACCCCATGCCCCTCCAAAACTGTCCAAACCTTGAACTTTACTTTCCGGAACGTACGGCGGAATCTCTGGCCAATTACTCTCCTCCAGCGCCCGATCAAATCCCAGGATTTCAATTCTTTGTTTTGTCTCTACGATGAGCCGAACGTCATTGTAGAATGATTTATCAAAGGCCTTCGCGCCATTCGCAGATTGCACAAACAACAAAGCCATCATGACGATGGCTCCTGCACTGATTTTTACTTTCATAGGGTCCCCCTCCCGTTAAAGTTTTCAGATTGCAGTCAAGATGTACCACCCCTTATTACGCGCCGCACCTTAAACTTCCTGTAATTTTTACATTGATGGCGTCCATATTGACGAAAGTCCCAAATTTATAGAATATAGCCGCAAGAAATGGGGGTCTCTTATGAAAAATCTTAAAAACTTAAGTATCTTTATACTGCTGCTAGTTGGGTGTGCCGGCCAAGATCGGGCATCAAACATTTCATCGGGTAAAAACTTTGTGGCCGTGAATAGCAAGACCTCCATCAATTCGGATTATCAAAAAGGTCAGATTGCGAAACTTTGTGCAGATGCCATTAGCGGCGCTAAAGTTAAGGTCGAACAAATTATTTCTTTGAAACCTGAACAAAAAACTTTTGATAACACTATGCTCGCTCTTGAAAATATTTTTGCCGATCTCAATGACCAAACCCAACCCCTCACCTTCATGGGATATGTGCACACAAA
>JBBQPV010000430.1:0-2430 GCA_038216925.1 Bdellovibrionia bacterium | reverse complement strand
ATAACCAGCACAGAAGACATAATCACTACCGCGGCAAAACTTAATAATAGACGTAACATTGTAATTTCTCCTTTAAAGATTTTTTATGAAAGTCTAGGATCTTCTTCTTTTTTATCCGTGTGCTTAAGTGATGCGCGAAACTCTTCGATCTGTTTTTCTGCATCTTCTTTAGCGACTCCGTAAACATGTTTGATACGGCCAATAAGGTCATCTTTGGTGCCCTTTAATTTGGCCATATCATCATCGGTGAATTTTCCCCATTTTTCACGAATACTTCCTTTGAATTTATCCCAATTTCCTTCAATTTGATTCCAGTCCATTTTTCTTCTCCTTCTCAATTGTTAAGTGTTACGGATTTAGCTTACTCTTGCTTCATCTTCTCTTGAATCAACAGCGGGCTTTTTAGAAGCCGGCCCTTTGTTCGCTTTTTTAAATTTCTTCATGTTCAGGGCCATTTCTTTCAACTCATTTGAATCAAAGGCCTTGCGCATCTTTTTGAACATATCGTCTTCTTCTTCCTCAACATGATGTTCGATAATTTCTTTCAAGACAGTCATTTTCGCCGTCCATGTTTCATGCGTAGGCGAAAGCAAAGACAACTGTTCAATCAGATGATCCACAAGGTGATGCTCCTCGTACGCTTCAAAAGTGATGTCTCTAGTCTTCTCCTTTTGTTTGAGAGGAACATAAACAGCCATCTCTTCAGATCTAGCGTGATTGACCATCTCTGCTTTAAAAGTCGCGAAAAGTTTTTCGCGTTTCTCGGGCTGCTCTTCATTAGTTTTGTCCAGCTTTTTCAAAAGCTCGCCCACTTTACGGTGATCGGTTTTTAACACTTCAAATATAGTCATTTTCGGCTCCTATTTATTAGATGAACGTCCCCGCAGGAACAAAGCTCCTAAACCCAACGCGGCAGCCACGGGCAAAACGGTTTTCCAATTGGACTGAGCAAATTTTGCCACGTCTCTAAGTTGCCTTACTCCTCCGTCGAATAAGCGCTTTTCCGTACTCATAACTTGATCTAATTCTCTTTTTAACTCCGGTTGCTGATCTACGATATCTTTGAAAGTTGCAAGAGATTTTCTAACCTGATTTTTTGATGTTTCTTTTACACTAGCGACTGAAGTTTCCATATTTTAATCCTTTGTTGTTAAAAACAGTTAAATACGTGCGCGATTTCCGCTGACCAATTTTGCCAGAACCAAAAGAATAACCGCCCCTAAGGTAGCTACGACAACAGCTCCCCAGAAGCCATAGGTTTCACCAATAATACGGTTAGACAATAGCCCGCCGATAAAAGCGCCAACAATACCTATGACGATGTCGCCGACAGTTCCGAATCCATGCCCGTCAACAATTTTACCTGCCAACCACCCTGCAATGAGACCAACCAATAAAAAAGCAATAATATTCATAAAACTTCCTTTCGAAGTAAATCGTAAATCCAATTATCTTGAATCCAAATAAATTTTCTGGACTGCGGATATCTTTCTCTTTTGCAAGAGCTTGGCCAATTTAAGAGTGGGGATGCGTTGCCTTTAAATGTCTCAATAACCAAAATATCATGGAACTTTTAAGGTATTTTGGGACTTTATGGCCAGATATGGGTCAAAAAAACCAGTTTTTACGAACTAGCATCATCGAGGAGTTTAATCATTTGTTCGTCCAACTTTAGAGTCACTGAGGCGGTGATTTCAAGAAGCTGATCTAAATTTGTGGCGCTGACAATGGGCAAAGGGACACTTGGACGAGCCAACAACCAGGCCAGTGAAATCTGGGCCAGTGTGTGATCGGTTTGCTTAGAGACTTCATCCAAGGCCTTTAAAATTTTAAAACCTCGCTCATTGAAATATTTTCTTTTCACGCCCTGACCCCGGGCGCTTTTCGCCAAATCTGCTTCGGTTCGGTATTTGCCGCTGAGAAATCCGCTGGCGAGAGAATAATAATTAATCACGGTTATATTATTTTTCAGGCACACAGGTTCCAGGTTTTTTTCAAAAACGTCACGGTCGTAAAGATTATAAAGAGGCTGCAATGTTTCATAAGGAGGATAACCATGTTTGTGACTCACCGTCAGGGCCTCACTGAGACGCTCACCGGTATAATTTGAGGCGCCTACGGACCTCACCTTTCCCTGTTTTATTAATAACGCAAAGGCCTCCAGTGTTTCTGCCATGGGAGTATCCTGGTCATCGGTATGGGATTGATAGAGGTCGATATAATCTGTCTGTAATCTCTTTAGAGACTCTTCGACCTCATTTATAATGTAAGATTTTGAAAGGCCTTTTTTTTGAGGACCTAATTCCATGCCCACTTTTGTAGCCACGACGACCCTACTTCGATTTTTTCGAAGTTTCATCCAATGACCAATAATCGTCTCAGACTCACCCCCCAGGTTTCCGGGAACCCAGGCTGAATATACATCAGCTG
>JBBQPV010000429.1:0-2441 GCA_038216925.1 Bdellovibrionia bacterium | reverse complement strand
GATAAAATTATGATCAATTCATCAATATTGAGTCAGCCTAAACTCATCACTGAGGGAGCGCGATTGTTGGGAGAGCAGTGCATTGTTGCTTCAATAGATGCAAAACAAGACTCTAGCGGCAACTACAAGGTATTTAATCATTTGGACCGATCGCTAACATCCCTTGGTGTTGTGGAAACTTGTTTGGTGGCACAGGATGCGGGCGCGGGAGAGATATTTTTGAATTCCGTAGACCAGGATGGAACAAAAATGGGTTTTGATTTGAAGCTTGCGGAACAGGTTTGTTCAAAATTGAAAATTCCCATTACAATTTGTGGCGGCGCCAATCACCCTGATGATTTTGCGACAGCATTAAAAATTAAAAATATTTCTGGAGTGGCCGCTGCAAATTTCTTTCAATACTCGGAACACAGTGTGACGGTTCTAAAATCATATTTAAAAAATGTTTCAAGAGCTGACTTGCGTTTAGATTCTTATTGCACCTACGGGGATACGGAATTTTTAAAGAATGGCCGTATTGCTAGGAAAAGCGACGAACGCCTAAAAGAACTACTTTTTGAACACCATAAAAAAGAAGTCATATAAATCCCTTCGTCATTAGGACATATTCGAATTCATTGGCTGTTGGTTCTCGTGAAGGTGTCAATTTAAATTGGCAAGCCTCGCGTTTGGGAGGAGTGACTTTAAGTTGATCTGTAACAGGGTCAGTAAGTCTCCACTCAGAATTAAAAATTTGCTTCCAAATATTTGGATTTCGAAATGCTTCCACACTTCTAAAAATTTCTTCGCCGCTCATTCCGATCCATTTACTGAACTCTTTCACGTCACTAGGCACAATGTCTTGATATTTTTTGACAAGTTCAATGCCCTCATCTCTAGTTAGTCGACCCCAGCGAATTTCCCGAGAGGCATGGTCAGTCACTTTTCCATATCCATGTTTGATAAATTTAATATAATCATGAAGACCCGAGTAATGAATGCAGTCCACGTCATTGTATGTGTCAAATGTCCGCTGTTGTAACGCGGTTTCATATCCATATTTTTCAATCATGAGTTCATGCTGCTTTTTGGAATCCCAGGGAATATAATTACCAAGATAAATTCCTCTCACGCCTACTTTTTCAAGTTCTTTGTCATGGGGATAAAAGAACTGTACTAAGTCTTTATCGGCTAAATCTGAACTTTCCAAAAGATCTTCGGCCTCCCACCCCATGAGATCATGTTCCTTACGATATTTACGGGTCATTTCCACTTCATCTTCGTGAGAATACATCCCCACTTGATCTAGTCCTTGGTGAGCTCCCCAAATGATCAACGGGACTTTTAATCGAACTGCCGTTTGAACTGGAAATACTGTCTGTCCCGCCAAAACATGCCAGTACATGCTTCCCATTTTTTCCAATGTTACTCGAGTAATCTTTTTCAACTTTGCGGGATCACAAACCATCGAGACTGCATCGCAATTAAATAGAGTTTTGAGATAAGCAAAATTTCTCAGGCCTCTCCTGGTGTTATAATGTTTATTGTACATCACCAATAACGGGTTCAAACCGTAAACATTCTTAATGGTGTGGACAATAAAATAAGAATCGCGTCCACCAGACACGGGAATAATACAGTCATAGGTATTTCCTGTGGGACTTTTGTAAGCCATTAAAATGTCTTTTAATTGCTTTTCTCGAGTACTCCAGTTTAACGAAAACTTTTCTTCATGGACGCGACAACCGCTGCAGATTCCTTCTGCGTCTAGCAGAAGATGCAGTGGGTGGGCATCGGAGTATAAGCAGTGCTTGCAAAAGCTCATTTTAATTCTTCTTTCAATTTCCAATTTCCACGAATATCTTTTTCAAAAATTTCTAAATTTCGATAGCGCTCGGCATGTTGCCAAAACTCTTCTGTGGACATGTTCATATAATCAGAAAGCATTTTAATATAATGAGGGGCCACTTTGCCGTCATATTTTTTTATAAAAGTAATGGCCTCCTCTCTTGTCATAAGACCATAACGGATTCGTCCACTGCATTCTTGAGAGGCCATTCCATACCCGTACTTCATATATTTCAGCATTTGATTCACCAATACAAAATCATCATCTAGACATATAGAATTATAAAAGCCGCCGGTATTTCCCGGATTGCCCTCGTCTCCCTCACGAACCCGCATCCCATTTTCGATAGCTACACGACTATTTGAATGATCGTTAAAGTTAGGCATAAAGTAACCAAGATAAACTATGCGCACGTTTGCCCTATTGATTTCCGCATCATCGGGATAGCGGTACCAGTAGACATCTTTTGCACTCATGTCTTCAGTAATAAATTTTCTATAGTCTCCACCTTGAAGCGTATTTGTGTGTCTCAGTGAATTTCCTAAATAATTCATAGATCCACCAGCTGCAGTGCCCCACGCTAACGCTGGATTTTCACCAAGAAGAATCATTG
>JBBQPV010000428.1:0-2444 GCA_038216925.1 Bdellovibrionia bacterium | reverse complement strand
ATTCACTATTCCAATTACTTTTGGCTGCAGCTCTGGCGGCGGCGGTGGGCTTTACTCTTGCAATACCAAATGTGTTTGTTTCATTGGATTCTACGATATGTTCTGTATACACAATGTATTGATCGTTAATTTCTGTGACTTTAAGTTCGTGAGTGGCATTCACAAAAGAATTAGTGAGTACGTTATCTATTATTTGTAGTGTTCCGTTGTCACCAACATGATAGGCCTGGGCTTGGGGCACGGATTGAGCGTCGGCAAATGCTTTATTTATTGCCGCAGCGGAAGTGGGTTCACCAGGGTTGTCTGCATCCGCTGGAGGTTTCACATAACATGCGGCGGTTGTGAAAATTAATGCCAAAACTAAAATGTATTTACTCATACGCTATCCCATCCCCAGACCCACATCTCAAATGGAAGAAATCGGTCTAAAATCTCGTTTAAATCAGATCCATGATCATTCAATTGGCTTGCTTTTTGAGGTCCAAAAATAAGTCTAATAATATCGCCTTCACGGTCAGTCTTAAATAGGGCAGAGCCAATACCGTAATAATAAAAGCCGTCTTTAAATTCTAAAACAAAATTATCAATGCCCCATTCAAGTTTGGCGTTTCTAATAATTTTGCTGAAGAAACTTTCTCTATTAGTGATCTTAATCATCCCGAGAAAACCGTCCACTCTTTTTGCACCAAGGATTTCAAAGTGGCGAATCAGATTACTTGCATGCAGTGGAGTAATGATTGTCACAGGCTTCTGAGTCGTATTTCTAATGTGAGTAACTAGTGCTGAGACGGCTTGTGTGCTGCCTCCCCATTCATGAATATAGCCTTGGAGGTCAGCACCCTTTCCTTCAACGGCATAGCCTTCTAGTCTTCCGTCTTTTCCCCACGCGGTGTACAGACGGGAATTGGGAATTTTTAGATATTTATCAAAGTCCTCGAGAGTCCTGATAGAGGTCACACTATGCTGAGAATAAACTCTGAACAGAGCCTGGGGATCAACGCGATTATTTTGTAGAATATTATATTCAGATTTAATAGTGGGGAGGGGTTTATCAATGAGGAGACTTACTTCTGATCCCGCAAGTTCAAATCCCATTTTTCTGTAAAAATCAAAAAGGTTTGTCCAAAGTAGCGCAAAATCACAGCCTTGATTTTGAATTTCCTGAAGGCATTCATTGATTACATTTTGACTGAGGCCTTGGTTGCGATGCTCCTCATTGGTGATAACACTTCCAAGACATCCAACTTTGAAAAGGCCACGGCGGGTTTTAACAATGGTGGGTTTGATGGCAGCGTGGCTAAGTATTCCGGTATCATCTTTAATGATGCGAAAGTTGTGCAAGTTTTGTTCGTTAAAAACCGTGGGATATTCTTCGGTCACAGACCAAGAAATATTATTCCGCAGATTTTTATTTAAAAACTCAACGATGTCAGAATATTCATTACTAGTTGGAGCCCGAGGTCCTTCCATAAACCTTCCCTTTACCCCTATAAGTATAGTGCACTCACCCTATAAAGCAAAGTGGGCTGTCACCTTTTGCTAAGTGACGTTTATGGGCAGCTTATAAGGGATATATGCCTTAAATGCCTGGAATGACTGTTGCTCTATTAAAAGTTTATGAAAAAATTCGTGATTGTTTTAGCTGTATTTCTTTCTCAAATATCATTAGCTAATTCTGGGGTTGATTCTGGACCTCGGTTACAGAAATATTTCAACGGGCAATTGTTCAATCAAATCTACCTATCCTATACAAAAATTTCACCGGACTCAAAACACCTCGGAGAAATCATCGTGGAAAATCCAAAGCTAGCCTTTGGTCAAGACAATGCAACCGCATATTTTGAAGCGTGGGCGGGACAAGTAGGGGCGTGCTGGCTCCTAGGATATAAATATTTTTCGTACACTGCCGCAGACCTGGCAAATTTCACTAAGAAAGACAAAAATACGGAACTCATTGTTCGCACCGTTGGCGCTGATAACATGTATAATTTTGATAAGTTTGCCACAGAGGGTGTGAGTTTTCTAGTATCACCTCGAAATCCAAGTAAATATCCCGGACAATTTGACTACTTCAAACGAATTTCCTGCATGCATAAGATGCCTGCACCCGAAGATTTCTTTAAAGATTCCAGCCGAAGGTATGGAATATCTGCACCCGCCGCACCCACCAAAAATAAAGGCTTCTTCCATAAATTAGTTGGATACTTCAACTAAACCAAAGCCACATTTTAACGCATGGGTAAAATCCGGCAGCTCTTTCTACTTCAAATCCTTATCATAAGTTTACATACATAGATCAGTCAGCCCCCGGTTTCAGGAAAGATGTCGCTTCAGTTAACAAACTAAGGGTGGCGTGAAAAGATTACAAGTTTATGGAGCAACGTCAGAAACACTCGAAGGAGTTTAGGGATTCTCTTGTCAAAAAGGTTTTAAGTCGTGGAAAC
>JBBQPV010000427.1:0-2447 GCA_038216925.1 Bdellovibrionia bacterium | reverse complement strand
AAAGTCTGCAGGGTACCCTTGCTTGTTTTTCAGTTTGTACCATTGTGTGTGCTATTTATTTTCTCACTCACAATCTCATGGTGGAGCGTATTGTTCTGGTGAGTCTACTTGGCGGATTCATCGGTGCACTCAGCGAGCTTTGCCAGATATATCGCCTAGATGACAATCTGACGTTCCCCGTTTTTGCGGGTTTTGGTTTGTGGTGTCTGTTCGCGGTCTTTGGAGGATTTGGCTGATGGCAGTAGATTTTCCGCCTCCATCAGTGCAGTCACTTGCTCAAACAATTAAACGAATGCTCCCTTCACCTCTACCCGATTCCGTGACAATGAAACTTGCCAAGAAACTTCAGAAAAATTGGAATGGGCAAATTTCCTCGGAAGCAGTTTTAGAATTGCCTCAAAAGAGAACACCCGTGATCAATGCAACAGGCATTGTTTTACACACAAATTTAGGAAGAGCGCCTTTGGGAGCTACGGTTATCGAGAGAATTAGACAATGCCTTTCTGGTTACACGGACTTGGAAATTAATCTCAGTACTGGCGAGCGTGGGTCTAGAACATCTTATCTTGATTCCCTGTTTGAGATTTTAAACCCTAACTACTCTCCATTTTGGGTCAACAATAATGCTGCGGCGGTGATGCTTGCACTGAGTACGTTAAAAAATCAAACTGGTCTGTCAAAAATGATTATTTCCCGCGGAGAACTTGTAGAAATCGGCGGCGGTTTCCGAGTGCCAGAAATAATGAAGAGTGCTGGGTTTGAATTGATTGAAATTGGCACAACTAATAAAACCGCACTTAAAGATTATCGAGATGCTCTTAAGTTAAATGACGCCGTTGTGTGTGTTGTCCATCCAAGTAATTTTAAAATAATGGGTTTTACAGAATCGGTGGATTTAAAGGAGCTTTCTTCTTTGTGCGAGAAATTCAAAGCCCCACTTCTCTATGATGTTGGCACCCTTACTGCCGATGAAATCCGAAAACTTCCTAAAGGATTTGATTGTATCACTTTAAGTACAGATAAAACGTTAGGGGCCACACAAGGCGGGCTGATGATTTGTAAAGCAAAGCTCCAAAAACAATGTTTGAAAAATCCACTTTACCGCGCGTTACGCTTAAGTAAATTGTCACTGGTTGCCCTTGAAACCGCGTTCGAAGCCCATGTGGATAAATTAGACCGTAAAGTATTGCCAGTTTCTACAATGTTAAATACTGAAATTGATGAACTAGGGCTTAGGGCCGACGAGTTTCTAAAAACAAAGTTTAAAAATTTCAACTTAAGAAAATGCTCAACGCTAGCAAGTGTTGGCGGCGGATCCTGGCCAGGGGAAACTTGGCCATCGGTGGGCCTTCAAATCGTCCCCGTAAGAAAAATGGGCGCCAATGATATTGTGAATTCCTTAAGAAAATTGAAGCCCGTGGTGCTGGCCAGCGTGCAAAATAATTTGGCGGAATTGAATTTAGCGTCTATTATGCGCGCTGATCTTGAGAATTTAAACTTGGCACTCCAAGCTCTTGATCTAAAATTGCAGAGTTAGGGTAGACATGACCGACGAGAAAAAAGGAATACACGTTTATATTTTGCCGAATATTTTCACCACAGGAAATATGTTCTTTGGATTTCTTTCCATCATACATAGTTTGAAATCTGATTTCATCGTTGCCGCATATGCCATTGTGGGAGCAGCCGTTTTTGATACTTTGGATGGCCGCGTAGCGCGCCTCACGCGCTCCACTAGCAAATTTGGAATGGAGTATGATTCCTTGTCTGACCTTATCAGTTTTGGAGTGGCGCCGGCAATTTTGATGTACCTCTGGGCTTTGCAACCTTTTGAACGAATAGGTTGGCTTGCATGCTTTGTGTATATGGCGTGTGGTGCACTGAGACTGGCTAGATTTAATGTTCAAGCGCAAACAGTTGAGAAAAGATATTTTCAGGGTCTTCCCATTCCAATGGCCGCAGGAATAGTTGCCACTTCAGTAACGGCTGCACAAAGTGCAAGTGTTGAACCTCAGAAAAATATCTACGCGCTTGTGATGGCAGTCGTTTTAGGAATACTGATGGTGAGTAATTTCAGATACAGGAATTTTAAAGAATTGGATTTTAGGCGTCGAAAGCCATTTTTTATTTTAATCTTGGGCCTCATCATGATGGTGGTGATATTTTTAAAGCCAGAAGTAAATCTCTTCATTGCTTTTATTGTATATGCCCTCCTTGGAGCCGTATTTGGTATACTCACTCCTGCAGGAAAAAAAATAAGTCGTGTCCTTCATAAAAATAAAAATCCACCGGATATAACAAAATCATGAAATTAGCAGTTGTGGGCGCCACGGGAATTGTGGGCCAGGAATTTTTAGAGATTTTGGAAACCAGAAAAACCTTTCCTATAGAAGAAATGCGGCTATTCGCGGGATCCAAAAGCAGTGGAGAATCGGTCACTTTCCGTG
>JBBQPV010000426.1:0-2448 GCA_038216925.1 Bdellovibrionia bacterium | reverse complement strand
ATAACCTCGAACAACAAAATTTTGATTGAACTGATTAAAGAGAAAGGTCCCGTATTCTCCGCCGCCTTGACGGGAGCCGGTAAGAATTGTCCCTTGGGGAGGAGCAATCCATGCGGAGACATTTAATTTAATAACGTTTCTCGGCGGGAGGGGTTTACCGGAAATAAAATAATCGGCTTCTGCACTGCCAGCGTGATAACTGGTGTTTCCTAAATTTGGCATAAAGTAGTTGTAGCCAACAGAGAACCCCAATCCATTTTCTGGACTAATTTGAAAATCTTTTTTAGAGGAAATATTATTATAAATTAATCTTATCCCGGGACCGACCTCTGTGAAAAGGATCCCCGGATAATCTGTCATCTTGTAACTGAAAGAGGGACTCACCCCCCATTTATTTTCATGCTCTTGCAAGAAGTGTCTGGTATCAACTGTCCCCAAAACAATATGTTCTGTTGTGTTTGCGCCGGCAAGGTATTCAAAGTCATTGGCAAAAAATGCGTCAATAAAAAATGGAGTGGTTAAATTGGTATAGCTGATTACCTCCCGGGGTTTTTGAGCCCGGGTATCATATCCTAATTCTAAGGAGTACTGATGTTGAGCCAAAGGATCATTGCCTGAGGTGTCAACACTGAAGACAGCTCCTCCAGGCACAACATTTATGAACGGAAGCCAGTACTGGGGCCAGAGATAGGCCAGGCCATGATAATCTTGTTCTTCTGTGTGCACTGGTTTTGCCGGGCCTTCCTCTGCGGGGCCATAACCATGGGTGCTTGGGATCTCTGGCAAAATAATCTTAGTAGTTGGTTTAAGGGGCAAAGCCTCAAGTTCAATTCCATGACCAGTGAGTCGGGAAAAAATTATTTCTCCACTTAAATTATCGGGTTCTGGGGAACTTGCATACGTTGACACATTTGTGACCGGAGAAATTTTGGAATTTTCTGAGTGATAGATATTGACTACACCGGTTTGACTGCCGGAAAAATAAAACGCCCCTTCTTTTTGCTTGTCGGTGACAGGCATAATATGAAGTTCTCCGGTTTTGTCAGAATGGGTTAGCTTGATGGGCACTGAGGTTGTTGTTTTGGGCGCCAAAGGAATGCTTTCAATCCATTCTTTTCCGGTCCTGTCCCTATGTGAATAAATGATGTCTGTTGCCAGTAAGGTAGGAGAGGAGACCCGTTCCCCCTCCGGTGCCGCATAAAGGAGTTTCATCAGCTTTCCATCAGAACTTAACTGCATAATTGAAGTTTGGGTGGCACTGGCTTTCACAAATAAGACTGAATTGTCAGAAAGCACATAGGGCTCCCGAGCACGAGCGCCTTCCGTGAGACGGTTTTCTTCTCCGGAATCCACATTCACCTCGATTAAATCTGAGTATGAATTGAAATGCTTAAATTTTTCTATTCGGTCAAACACTATTTTCTTAGAATCCCCGCGCCAACTTAACCTGTGTATTTCTTTTCCTGTGGTGATGAGTTTTGGTTTTTCTAAAACAGCGGAAAAGGATTGATTTGCGGTGGTTCTTGTCCAAACGCGAATACTTTGATCTTCATTGTAATCTGAAACGATGGCGGCAAGTTTTAAACCATCCGGTGAAATCTTAGCTCCCACATTGGAGTACCCTTGGCCAAATAAAGCTTTTCCATTTTGCGAGCCCGAGGATTTCAAATTATCCAGCTGGCCCTTTAAAATCACTCTTTTGGCATCATACATTCCCTTAAGAAGATCTTCGAAATCGTGGCCAAAGTAATCTTCTACGGGTCCATTAATGAACCATGGGAACCTGGCTCCAAAGCGATGATGGAGGAGACCATAAATTTTTTCATCTTTTAATTGGCTCAATTCATGAACAAGAAAATAACCAAAAAAATAGGGTCTTTGACCGCGGGGCCAAGTGGGAATGGACCTAGAGTTGATGCGGTCAATACTCTCAGCACCCCATTCATCCATTTCAAAGAATGTCCGGGCGAGTGCGGCATAATAATGACTACGGCCCCGTCCAACCGTAGTCAGGCGACTTTCCATTTCGACGGCTAAACCTTCAGTATACCAACTGGGTAGAAAACTATTTGGTTTCCAAATACTACCTAAAATAGTTCGAAAGACACTTAAAATTCCAGATGTGGGTTCAAAGTTTAAAACGTGGGTGTACTCATGGGTGACCACCTCTCTGATCCAATCTGCGTATTCGGAGGTTGTGTCCGTAGCGGCGGGCAGAACTGGAAAAATATTGATACTTGGCCGCGGGAAACCCGTTGCAGAACCGTTTGAGCTGTCGGTGATGTCTGTTAGAGCCAAGGTTATTTTTCCAGGTGCATGCACACCCAAAAGTGGTTGGAGAAGTAAATCTGCTCTTTCCGCTTCTGCCGCTACAACCTCTGCTAAAGCCTTTTGGGAGCTGTCATAAATAATTTCAAAATGGTCCGTCTCCAGAGTTTTCCACTGCCT
>JBBQPV010000425.1:0-2448 GCA_038216925.1 Bdellovibrionia bacterium | reverse complement strand
TGATTTCTAAATCCTGTTTTTTAAATTTTCCGACAAAATAGTTATATGCCATAACTGCTGGGATAGCGGCGGCCAAACCAACTGCGGTGGTGATTAGTGCCTCTGAGATTCCAGGTGCCACAACGGCCAAAGAAGCAGCACCAGTTGCGCCTATGTTTTGAAATGCTGTCATGATTCCCCAGACAGTTCCAAAGAGACCAATGAAAGGTGCAGTGCTTCCTACAGTGGCCAAAAAAGATGTTCGGCCCTCTATCCTCGAAATTTCGTTGTCAGTGGCTTTTCTCAGAGCTCGGTTAATATTTTCAATCCCGCCGGAGGCGAATCCAGTGCCGGTATCTTTACTATGACCTTCAGCGATTCTTTGAAGTTCTAAGTAACCTGCCTTAAAAACTTGGGCAAGGGAGCTATCTTTAAATTTTTCGATTTCTGAAAACATGGTTTCTAAACTTCCAGACTTCCAAAATGAATCTAAAAATTTTGAATTCATTAATGTCACTTTTGACAGCTGAACTTTTTTTGAAAGAATAATTGCCCAACTCAATATGGAAAATGCCAGCAAAGTTAAAAGCACAAATTTTACGATCATGCCGGACTGCATGACGAGATCCCAAACATCTGTTTTTAATCCAATCTTGATTGCTGATTGCTGGGCGGCATTTGCGTAATTCATGGGTGCTCCTAGATTTTTTTAAGTCTGCTGGCTACTTTGAAAAGGAGCCGCGGATTATCCGTTATGATTCCATTTATACCGTCTTCGATGAGTTTTTGCATGGTTTCTTCGTCGTTAATGGTCCAGATATGAACATGTTTGGAATTGGCATGTGCTAATTTTAAAAATTTTTTGGAATAAACGTCTATTCCTTTTGACCGTAATGGAATTTGAAAAACATCTCCCTTTCGAGGCGTGAGAAGCTTCATGCCTAGTCTAGCCGCGAGGAGCATGCGTGGAACCTCAGAGCGAGCAAAGCCGGAAGCAATTTCAGGCGCGAGGCGTCGAGCTTCATCTAATGCAGTCTGGCTAAAACTTGCCAAGACGACTCGATCTGCAGCATGATTTTTTTTGATGCAATCGATCACGGTTTTTTCATACCCGGGGAGCTTTAAATCAATACTCACCCGGGATTTAGGAAATGTTTGAAATACTTCGTCCAGAGTTGGGATGTGTGTGCCCTGACCTGCGTCAAATTTTTCAATTTCGGAATATTTTAAATCTTGAATCAGTCCATGCCCATTTGTAGTTCTATCAACCGAATCATCATGGATGACTGCAATTTCTCGATCTCTGGTTTGGTGCACATCAAGTTCGAAGATAAAATCGCCATGAATTTTTAAGGTGTTCTCAAAGGCCTCAATAGTATTCTCTGGGCCTTCTGACGTGCCACCTCGATGGGCCACCATGGCGAACTTCCCGTCCACCAAGTAATTCACGATTTCTTAACTCCCAACCAAATAAAATAATTTCCTAAGAGTTGAAATTCGTGGAATAGAGCGTTGTGGCTGAAGAGTCCATCAAAGTTAGTCACCTTTTGAACAACAAATCCTAAAATCGTGATGCCAATGCCCAGCATAATCCACTGCCGACACTCTTTCGAGGGCGCTCCTTGCAAAATATAAAGAGAAATAAAGATTAGGACGGTGCTCACAACAGCTAAAATAAAAAAAGGCTGACTGGATAAAAGTGTTCCAGTAATCACCCCTAAAAACCCCACCAGTGGCCACATCCATCCCAACCACCGCCATGTTGGGCGACTTAAACAGGCACACGCAGCTAAAAATAAAAAGCTTGAACACATTGTTGCCGCACTGACTAGAACCCAAAACGTAGGGACATGAAACCGTTCTATACCATGATAGAGTGCCCCTAGCCCGGCGGCAGCCGCTAAAGCAAAAAAGAATGTTCTCCATGTGTGGGGAGCTTTAGATGTTTTAACTTTGACGCCTAATAAAAATGTTCCAGCGCAGAGGATAATATCGGTAATCATTGATGCAAATTCTTGAGACATGAGAAGAGGCTAGTACAGCTTATTGGAGAATTCGACCTTTTTTTACTTTGGCTAAATGTTGTTGATTTGGTAGGGCGTCGGAATTGGTATTAAATTGGGCAACTGCGCCTTGGACGTTTTCATCATCATGAACTCTGTACGCTTCACCCACAATTTGATAATTTTGATTTTTGTCCTCAACTTGGATGACTATTTTAGTTTGTGCAGAGCTATTGGCCCCAAAAACTAAAGTGGGCGCCACCGATCCTGAAACGAGTTTTACTCCGTCAGGTAATATCCATTGAAATTCAAATTCTCCACTTCCTTTATCGCTATGTATATTTCCTTCTAATTCAAAGCTGTCATCACTAATTAAATTCGCAGTGATGAACACTTGGAATCCGCCTGGATAAGCTTTGGATGCGGCTACAATAGCAGGTGTTTTTGGATTGGGTTTATAAAAAGT
>JBBQPV010000424.1:0-2450 GCA_038216925.1 Bdellovibrionia bacterium | reverse complement strand
TGCTTAGGAAATAAAAGAATGAAAATCATTTCGGATTACTTCTAAAAAATTTCTACCAGATCTGGGACGCGGCCACTGAGAGCGACCATCAATCGCTCGTTCGTGTTCCAGGGTCCTTCAATGCCTTTGATGGTCATTTGGTGGGATAAATCCTGGTCTACTTTTTCCGCGGTAAATCTTAAAGCCAATTCTCTAAGCGCTGTGAGATGCTCTTCTTTAAAGAAGTTATCGACAGCCCTTTGTGCAGCATCTCCCAAATAGACTTTGCCTTCATTTAATCTTTGAAAAAGTTCTCTCGGGGATAAATCAATAACTTCAACTTGCTCTGCTTTTTCAAGGAACGCGTCTGGTATAGTCTCACGAACTGTGACATGGGTGATTTGTGCGACTTGATCATTGCGGCTTTCGATATGCTGTATATTCAGAGTTGTATAAACGTCGATCCCGCGTTCGAGAATCTCCTGTACATCTTGATAACGTTTTTGATGGCGTGAGCCAGCCGCATTTGTGTGTGCCAGCTCATCTATTAAAATGAGCTCCGGCCTTTGCATTAAAATATTATCCAGATCCATTTCCTCCAAAATAGACCCTTTGTACTCAGCTTTTCTTTTTGGAATAATTCTTAGGTGAGATGTGAGCTCTTGAGTCTCTTTTCTGCCGTGAGTTTCAACAACGCCTATGGCGACATCGACTCCTCGAGAGAGTTGTTCAGCCCCAGCTTTTAACATAGCGTAAGTCTTTCCAACTCCGGGGCACATCCCCAGAAAAACGCGAAGCTTGCCCCGGCCTCGTGCACTTTCCATTTTTTCCACGGCTTGCAATAAGTCTTCTGGATTTGGCCTTCGCTCGTCAGCCATTATTTGAACCTTTCATCCAATGCCAGATTTAGTTTTAATACATTCACCCGCTTTTGACCAAGAAATCCAAACTGCCTAGATTCAATGTGCTCGTTTAGGACCGCCGTAACCTCCGCCGCAGGGGCATTTCTAGTTTTCGCAATTCTTTCTACCTGATCTTTTGCAGCTTCAGGGCTAATGTGAGGATCAAGGCCACTTCCAGAAGCAAACAGCGTATCGCGAGTAAAACCTTGTTTTTCGCGTTCATGAAATTTTGTGACGAGGTCTTGGCTTGTCGGGCCCAAATTACTTCCACCTGATGGCATCGGATTAAAATCAATTGCCGATGGTCTTGGCCAAAAATACTTTTCGCCTTTGAAATTTTGTGCGATTAATTCTGATCCAATAATTTTTCCCTGGGTTCCATAAATTAAGCTTCCATTGGAGGACTTTGAAAAAAAGAGTTGGCCAACCACGCCAATCAAACCCGGATAAACGAATCCAGTCAGAACCGTCATTATAGCAAAAAATTTGAGAGAAACTTTTAGGGCTTTCATGTTGTCGCTCCTATGGCAATAATGAGTAAGTCGATGGCTTTGATTCCAATAAATGGTGCTAGCAGACCACCGAGTCCGTAGATGAAGAGATTCCTTTTCAATAGTGCCGAAGCCCCAAGCGCTTTGTATCCCACCCCCGACAACGCCAGCGGCACCAGCGCAATGATGATGAGGGCGTTAAAAATGACCGCACTTAATATTGCACTCTGCGGTGAATGAAGACCCATTATATTTAATTTTGATAAAGGTCCTTGAGCGCCATTGGCCGCGTAAAGGGTCGCAAATAAGGCGGGAATGATGGCAAAATATTTTGCTACGTCGTTAGCAACACTAAATGTCGTTAATGATCCACGGGTCATGAGAATTTGTTTTCCGGTTTCAACGATCTCAATAAGTTTTGTAGGGTTACTATCTAGGTCAACCATGTTCCCAGCTTCTCTTGCGGCTTGGGTGCCTGTGTTCATAGCAACGCCAACATCGGCTTGAGCAAGAGCTGGAGCATCGTTGGTTCCATCTCCCGTCATAGCTACCAAATGTCCCGATGACTGTTCATCCCGAATTCTTTTTAATTTTGCCTCTGGCGTTGCTTGTGCCATGAAATCATCTACTCCGGCTTCAGCAGCAATAGCTGCCGCAGTGAGGGGGTTGTCACCAGTTATCATAACGGTCTTGATGCCCATTTTTCTTAGCTCAGAAAACCGCTCTTTGATTCCACCTTTAACAATGTCTTTAAGATAAATGACACCCAATGCACTAGACCCTTCACTGACCACCAGCGGAGTTCCTCCTTTCCTAGCAATTTCATTGGCTGCTTCGATGACTTCTTTAGGCATGCTTCCACCAGTGGCCTCAATGAAAGATTGAATTGAATCAGCGGCGCCCTTTCGAATTGAAACTTTTGTTCCTGCCTTATTGACGTCTATACCGCTCATTCTCGTCTGAGCTGAAAACGGTACGAATTCGACTTCTTGGGTAGGCCGCGTCCCGAAAGTGGTAGAAATTAAAAAGGGAGTACTCCAGAATGGTTTAATAACTAAGCTAAACCATTAAAACAAAA
>JBBQPV010000423.1:0-2457 GCA_038216925.1 Bdellovibrionia bacterium | reverse complement strand
ATGCCGAACACGTTAAACGCAGTGGCCTCACAGGTCCCGCCACTCATCACTCTCTTTTGAAATTTTAATCCGCTTTTTTTAGCGAGTTGTTGAGCGGCAAAATCTAGGAGTGATGTGATATTATTATCAAAGATGGTTTTTTTATCCCCAAGTCTGATCACTGGCCCTTTTCCGATTCTTGCTCCGTCCAACTGACGACTTGCTTCTAGGGAAATGGCTGAAATATGTTTTCCTAGCGTTTTGTTTCTTAAAATGCCGAGGGTCCCCTTAAAACCCGTTTCTTCAGCTACTGTAAAGATTCCTACAAAATTCCTCATCGCTTTTTTTGACAATCGACTCAGAGTTGCCAAAATAATAACCGCGCCAGCAAGATCATCGGCGGCGCGAGTCCGCACAATACCACCAGTGAATTTGCACCCAGGAAAATCAAAAGCTCCAAAACTGTCTCTGTCTATAAAGGCTCCGCCAGACGGGATTTTTATAAGAAAGTTTTTCTTTTTGTCAGGATTATTCAAAATTTTTCCGGAAATTTTTTTAGCCGAATGGTGGGAGTTATAGACGGCCACTGCCGCACCCTTCATCTTTGGAGGATGACCACCGTACCAACGGGCAATGTAAGTGTTACCGCTTTTCTTTTTTATTATGTGAAATCCTGGATGGTCCGTGTGAGCCACCAAAGCTACTCGCCTTGCGGTTTTCAAAGACCTAGCGTTTGAAACTCCAGCTATTATATTTCCCCAGTTGTCTTGGATAAATGGAATGTTGAGTCGATCCAATTCGGATTTGATAAACTCTAAAACCCAACCCTCGCGGTAAGGGGCGGTTGGATTAGAAAAAACATCCGTGATCAACTGAGATACCGATTTCATTATTTTCGATTGTAATCTTTAAACATCATTGAGCAAGGGCAAAAACAATGTTAGATGGGATGTATGGCACACTTTGAATTTTCCAGCGTTATTGAAGCTCCCCAAGACGAAGTTTTTAAATTCATCACTGAACCGGTAAATTTACAAAAAATTATGCCGGCCGATTATCATGTCACCTCTACTGCGCCCATTCCGCCTATGAAAAAGGGAGCAGAGTACGAAATTAGAATCAGTAGATATGGAGTTTCCGTAGCGTGGGGAATATTAATTGAAGAAATGACCCCTGGAGAAATGTTCCGGGACCGGCAAACGTCCGGTCCTTTTTCTGTGTGGGTCCACACCCATAGCTTAGAAGGACATGGCCAAGGAACTTTGATGAAAGACATCATTGAATATGATGTGGCGTTTGGCCTATTCGGCAAACTAGCCCAAGATTTATATATCAAGCGTGAACTCCAACGCATATTCGCCCACCGGCACCAAAAAACGCAGGAATTGATTAAAAGGTGACAGCCCACTTTTCAATATGCGGCGCTTCCTGAAAAGTGGGCTGTCACCTTTTCTTAGCAAATACCACTAGCCGGGCGGTCATGCCTAATGTGGATTTAAAGCCGGAGGCCTTCAAAAAAACTTCGCTGGTTTTGACCGGTTCTAATATCCGAGTTTCTCTAAGCTTAGTGCTAAAAGCAAAAAATGAGGCAAATCTCACAAGAGCCGTGGTGGCAAATAGAATTTTAAAAGCTAAGACGCTGTCTAAAGAAAATGCCACAAAAACCGCACCATACACACCACCCAGAAAACCGCTGGTGGTGTTAAGAATGTTGTAAAAACTAGAAACCTGCGCTCTTTCATCAGATTCGGTGGCGTCAAGAAGGAAGGTGAAAGTGGAAAGTTCATAACCCGCCCACACAATACCAGTGTAACACTGGGCTACAAAAAGAGGAAGGGTAGCCGTAAAGTACAACCACGGAAGTGCGGTGAAGCAAATCATAAAACTTGATATCACCATTACTTTTTTCGGCCCAATTTTATCAATCACCTCGCCCCAGAAACCTGAACTCACGTATTTGAAAAAGAGCGCCGCACTGATCACCACGGTATACGTCACGTAATCCATTTTCAAATTCTTAAGCATATAGGGAGTGAAATAAGCCGCCGCAATAAATACTCCAAAATTAACAGTCACCATGGACAAAATGAGATATCCATAATTCTTAGAAGTTAAATTTCTACAAAATTTAAAAAATCCTTCATTTACATGGGGGACAGATTTGGAGGGCGGATCATATTTAAGGGTGAGGAATTTGCAACTGATCATTCGACTCAAAAAAGCTAAAATAAAAATGATGTAGAAACCATAAAGTTCGTAATGGGAATTTTTGCCTCCACGCAAAATAAATCCGGCTATAGTCATGCTCAAAAAAGTGCCAATGGTAACAAACTTATTTCGCCTTCCGAAATACACCCCTCGTTTGGCCACGGTGACCAGATCACCCATCCAACTATTCCAAATCGGGCCGACAGTATTATTGCTGGCAAAATAAATAGTCACGAGAAGGATATATATTTCTATTCGAAGTACTCTGAA
>JBBQPV010000422.1:0-2458 GCA_038216925.1 Bdellovibrionia bacterium | reverse complement strand
CAATCATGAAATCAGGTGGCTCCGCTTGAGTGAAATTTTGCACCTCATGCCTGGAAAAACGGCGTATGCTTTGGTAGTTCGAACACAGAGTCACATTGAGTCTATTACGGATAAATCGCAGAAAATAGTTGATGCTGAAAAATCAAATCAATACGTAGCTCAAAGTTGTGACTTCGGTAAAATTCCTACTGAGCTTGTGAGCTGTTACGATTCTTCAGGCATAGGTAGTTGGGTGCTTAAATTGAATGGCTCAAAAATTGATTTTGTAAGTAGAATCACCTTACCTGCTTCTGGCGCTAAACCCGAAGTCCTAGAAGAACTATTAGCTTCGGGGCTTAAATGTACTATCGAATAGAGAAATAAAAAGTTGCTGCCAGCAAATACGTACTTAAAGTCGTCACGATTTTGAAATCTTTTCTAAACTGAATACTTCAGATTCGTGAAAACGTTCGTAGCGCTGGACTGACATTTGCTTATTGGATCTTGAACTTATAGAGGAGAATTTATGAAAACAGTTTTTGTTGCTGCTTTGTTGTTAGTTATTTCAAATTCGGCTTTCGCAAAGCCGCGGGTTGGAGATTATGTAATGTATGATTCCGCCTATCAAACTTCTCCTGCAGTTGGAAACATTCCCGTTACAGGTATTTTCCGCATCACTGCGCACGATAAAGCATCAGGTCTATATACTTATAGCCTTCAGTTTGGAACTTATGCGCCCGTTGTTGAAACAAAGCCACTCAGTGAAATTCAACCGGTATCCGATACAAAAAAGACGTTTAATGAATGCTTAAAGTTAGGTGGAACATTTGAGAAAATTGTAGTCCCACTTGGAGTTTTTGATACTTGTCGCATCAACGAAATTAAAAACGGTTCTGTGTCCTCCACATGGTCGGCAAAGAATGTGCCCGTCGCTGTTCAGCTGTCCTACACGGGTTCCGATAAAAGCGAAGCGGTCCTGAAAGTTAAAAGCTATCATTGGCATAAATAGGATCTAAAAATTTCGAAATGAAATTGCAAAAAAGCCCGAACGAAAATTCGGGCTTTTTGTTATCAAGGGTCAGTTAAAACAAAGTATTCACAGCCATGGGAATAAAATTTATCGCGCAATTTTGAAACTTAGAGTTGTAAACCACATGCTTCAAATTTTTATCAAACCATCGAAGCTCCGAGTATTCTCCCGTTTTCAAATCCACAAGGACAAAAATATCTCCAAACATCACAGGCTGGGGCGTGGATAGCCGGTCATAAGAGATCACTTCCGCAGAGCGGTTATCATCCAGTTGCATTCGGCTACGCATGTCCAAAACAAAGTCCTTTGGATTTGCCTTCATTTCTCCAAAGACAGTTTTGATTAAAGATTTGAATTCTCGCGGTGAGTGGATATTAAAATGCAATCGTGCCAAGGCCTTGTCGGCGGAGCAGAGCTCCGCCGAAGACCAAGATGAAAAACCTAAAATCATCGCCAGCAAAATCAAAAACTTCATTTGATTTTTTGACTTACATACCAACTATTTAAATAAGTATTCCAGCGCGCTGTCTCCTCAGGCGAATTAACATCTCCCGTAGGAAGTGAATCGTACACAAGGACCGCTGAGTCCATTTGCTCAACCAAATGCATATGGGTAACGCGCAACAGTTTTCCATTTTTATCCGCCACATGTTGCCACTGGTCTACATCCCAATTTCCTTTGGCATCAATAGTCCATTTTTCAGAGACAGATTCAACTTGGGAAGGAGCGATACTTCCGTCCGTCGCTGTATCCAAGTACCGCACTACCAAGTAGTCGGCCTGATGGGGTTTTGTTTTATCTTCTGGGACAATTCGGGAAATAAAAAAGAGATTGTAGCCGTCGTTAAAATTTTCTTTTGCCACAATCTTTTGTGAAAGCTTAGTCCACTGAGCGCTGTCTGCGAGAGCACCAGAAGAAAAGCTAAATGCAATTAAACCTAATGCTAATGTTGTTAATTTATTCATTTACCACCTCCGTCAAAAATTATAGGCAGGGTGGAAATGGGAAAGCAAATTTAAATGTTATATTTTCTCAAAACATTGATAGCGCTTTTAAATCCAATTTTAACAATGCGGTTTAAGATATCCGGGCTTAAAGAGAAATGATCAACAAAGAACATCTCGTAATTTTGACCTCGGGGATGAATGTAAATATAGTCCACATTTTTTTTGTAATTCACCTTCCTACTCATAATCTCCACAAGTTTTTCCCCATGTTCGGGGGGCAGGCCATTTTCTTTGAAATAACCACTCACAGTGTTAATGAGAGTTCTAATATCTTCTCTATACTGAATACTGCGCATGATTTTTTGCTCTACAACTTGGTAAAGCGCCTGGTTTAGAATCAGCGGTAGGCCAAAATTACTCAAGGACCCGACTTCTTCCGTATACTCATAAGGCTGAATGGAATAACTGGAGATCACAAGATCAGCGCCCATGTCTTTTGCC
>JBBQPV010000421.1:0-2466 GCA_038216925.1 Bdellovibrionia bacterium | reverse complement strand
TCATGAAAAGGACTGACAGTAGCGGTGCAGGGGATAGGCAATGTGGGCCGGCATTTGGTGGAATATCTCCATAAGGAAAAAGCGAAGATCGTGATCACAGATACGGACACTGAAAAGCTAGATCAAGTGGCATCACAGTTTGGATGTCAGGTGGTTGGATCAGAGGATATTTACTCCGTTGATTGTGATATTTTCTCCCCTTGCGCACTAGGTGCAGTAATCAATGACGTAACCGTTCCCAAACTTAAGTGTCAAATTGTAGCGGGTGGAGCAAACAATCAATTAAAAGAAGCACGGCACGGAGACGTGCTTAGAAAAAAAGGCATTCTATACGCCCCTGATTATGTCATCAACGCCGGTGGCCTCATGAATGTGTACGTGGAACTTGAAGGCTACAGTCATGAACGCGCCCTCAACATGACTAAAGGAATTTATTATAATTTACTCAGTGTATTTCACACCGCTCAAAAAGAAGAAGTGTCTACTAATGTGGCAGCGGACAAAGTTGCGGAAAAGCGCATGGCGACCATCGGTAAATTAAAGCAAAGTCATCTGGGCCGCAGCAACAGGATGTTTAATTCTTTAAAGATCGAAAGAAAATAAGTTTTCAGTCCCACCAAATGTAAAATGATTTTTTGGAGTTTCCTGCACTCTTACTTTTACCAATTTCAAAGGCATTAATTTTTCTTTTAGTATTTCATAAAATTCTTTGACTACGTTTTCTCCGGTGGTGCTGGGAAAATGATCATTCAAATGGGTTTTATCAAATTTCCCAACGATTTCTTTTTGAAGTACATCGTCAAAATAATCTCTGTCGCATATAAGTCCTGAGTCACCATCAATGGCACCCTCTACTGTCACTTCAATATGATAGTCGTGGCCGTGGGTATTATAACACTTTCCAAATACCTTTAGATTTTCTGCTTCAGAAAACTTCTCTGATGAAAGATCATGCATGGCGCTGATTTGAATCTTTTTAGTGAGGTGTACTTTTTTAGCCATAGTAATCCGCCCACAAACTGTCTGATTCATGGAGTCGGGCGCGTACCAAAGTAATTTCACGAGGGAGGAGTTTCCGCGCTTCCTCAAATAAATATTTGGCTATATTTTCCGTGGTAGGGACTAAGTCTTTAAAGTGTGGAACATCAAAATTAAGATGATGATGATCTAGTGGATCCGTGATGGATTTTAAAACATGATCTACGTCGGAAAGATTAATAACCATTCCGGTGTCCGTATCCACCTCTCCAGCCATAGTTAACTCTAAAACATAATTGTGACCATGGCCGAATTCGGTGTAACAACGTCCAAATACTTTTTTATTTTTCTCTTCTGAGAAATTTTTTTGATAGTATCTATGGGCGGAGGAAAAAACGATTTTACGGCTTAAATAAATCATTCCCCTTTTTACGTCAGAGAAATTCCGCCGTCAACGGGAAGGATGACCCCGGTCATCCAGTTTGATTCACAGGCTAAATAATAGACCGCACGGGCAACTTCTTCAGCGGTACCAACCCGTCCTAACGGATGAGCTCCAGCCATCTCGGTAGCACGCCCCCCATGAATAGGAGTCTCTACAACTCCAGGGCAAATCCCGTGAAATCGTAGTCCCCTGGACGCGTATTCTAAAGCCAATGTTTGAGTCAGATGAATGAGAGCGGCTTTTGAAGTTCCGTATGCGGCCATACCCGCAACCGGTCTTAGCCCCACGGAACTGGCGATATTTACAAACATTCCCTCTTTTTGTTTCAAAAAAATCGGAATGATCTTTCTCATGATTCTCACAGGTCCTAAGATGTTGGTCTCACTGATTTTGGCCCAACTCTCTTCACTGGTCTCATGAAAAGAAGAGCGCTCAAACACTCCCGCATTATTGACGACTATTTTTAAATCTGGAAATACCTTGATGCTCTCATGCACCATGAATTCGATTTCAGGTTCTCGTCTCACGTCCACAGCCAAAACAAGAGATTTTGATTTGAGCTGGGAGGCCACTTCCTCTAAACGTTCTTTATGTCTTCCCACCAAAACCACTGCGTGACCTTGATCTGAGAAATAGCGGGCGGTCGCTTTGCCAATTCCAGAACTTGCACCTGTGATTAAAACGGGGAATTTAATTGCCATGAATTAAGCTGCTCTCACTTCTTCAAATTTTTTCTTTTTCTTTTTCCCTTTAAGCTCATCAAGGATGCGGGCTAAAGCCCATTTTTCTCTTAGTTTAAGGCGCTTAAATTTAATCCCAAATCCACTGGGCTCTTTCTTTGCCGCCCAAACAACTTTTCCTTTGGCGGAAAATAAATCCTCTTTAAACCAAAACTCTAAATAAACCATTTGAGACGCTTTTAACTTTTCTTCAGTCTTGATAAAACATCCACCTTTAGACAAATCTAAAAACTCCACTTCAAAGGTTTTGTCCTGAAGTTGCCCACGGCCTTTGATTTCAGATTTAAATCGGGGGAGACTCTC
>JBBQPV010000420.1:0-2471 GCA_038216925.1 Bdellovibrionia bacterium | reverse complement strand
TTTTAACGCGAATAACGGGCTTCTCAAGTCATGGGCAACTTGCTGCGCCATTGCAAAAAGCTCTTTGTCTCGACCCGCTAAAATCACCTGCACAGAAAGTTTCTTTAAGTATCCTAGTGACTCCTCCCAGGCGCTGACGAGACTGGGGAATTCGGCATTCATCCATGAGGGTGCGACTCCCACCAACTCACTATTTGGCCAAGATAAGAGTAACCTCTCTACGATCTTAAATTCCTGCTTCCTCAGTGATCTCCAATAAAATCCCAAAAAACCGAGAAGCAGAAGCAAAGAAATTACCGTAACTCCAAAGAGAGACATCATAGAGGTGCGTAATGTGGAATGCATTCGAGGAGTGATGGCTGTCTTAACTGAAGTATTCAAACTTGTCTCAAATATGAATGGCTCGGGTACGGCAAAAAAGGGTACAAATTTTAGGTATTTTACGATAGAATTTTCGGGAGCAAAACAATCCCTATCAGATGGGATTTGAAACAAATACTGCTTCCCATCTGAGATATTTGCGCACGAAATCAAGCCTGAAGAGAAAAGAGAAGTCAGGGACTCACCCACCTGAAAAAAATTCCCTTCAGCAAAATGTCTTGTATTTGTTGCTTCCACAAACTTTATAAGCTCTAGCTTGTTGGTATTAACCTGGATTTTCCAGAACCACAGAAAAGACCCCAACAAAATTACAACGATCATAGCAATTGGTAGCGCAAAAATTTTAATTGTCCGTGTTCGGCCCATTCCCTAAATTAGTATTGAGGAATGTTAACAAGCAAGTATACAGTGACGTCATTGTGCAACTTTTTCTATTGCGGTCATATCAAATGGGTCATTAAAAAGATTGTAACTTTCTAAACTGATTTCTTTTGGGTTATAAGCGTAGGCAAATCCAGAATGAGAATAGGTTATGATTGAGGAATCCTCATGGACTTGAGCATTGATCCTTTGAGCTAAAGCTTGCCTCGCTGAAACCATATCCTGTTTCTTTGCCTCAGCCAAATAATTTCCGATGTGTCCCGTAACATCAGGTATTAACGCCCCAGTTTTAGACAAAAACATCATTTGCATATCTGCAAATGGTTTGTGGACAAGAAGACCGGTCATCCGCACAATAATATCAAAGTCATTTGCCCTTAATGCCTTTACCATCTCACCACGATCCGCACATTTAACAATTCTTAAGCTTAAACCCATTTCTTTTGTGGTTTTGGTAATTGTGTCCAATATGAAACTATTTGCTTTATCAAAAGGGAACGGAGGCCACCAAATTAGAGTCACAGTTTGAGAATTCAATTTTCTCAATTTATGAGTTAAATCTACTGGAAATTCGAGGTATCCAACGCCACCCTTAGGAATAAACGAGTTGGATGCCGTAAAGTATTTATTGGAAGAGGAAGAAGAGAAATAATTCCTGTAAAATATATTACGGAACGCCTGTCGAACCGCTAGACCTTTAAACAACCCATGGGTCGGTTGCAATTCAACAAAATTCATTAAAAAAGGCGGGTTTGATAAAATTTTAATATCTTTATTTTTCATAGATTCAATAAAATCTCTTGTGATATTTGAACCATTTAATATTATCAGATCGTAGGGTTTTAAGCCCGCACCTAACGTGTCTAGAGAAATTTGTTTCCAGCTAATTCTAATTCTGGAAGGTCCGTGAAAGTTCCAAAAATTATTTCTTTCTAAAATAAGTTTCTCCTCATCAGAATCCAAAATTCTATACGCGCCAGCAGAAGCTGGTCTTCCGGCTTTAAATAGACCAGTGCTACCGTCGAAACTAGTGATAGGTATAACCCCATAAAGAGGCTGCTCCAATAATTCGAGTAAATCCTCAGGAGCTTTGGCAAAATTCAAGTGTAACTCGTCGACAGTCCACTCAATTCCGTCCAGTGGGTCCTTTAGGTTCTTCCAATTTGTTATCCCTGCCAGGGCTTGATTTAACGACAGTCCTTCATTTCGTGTGAGCCAAACTATCCTTTTCAAGTTTTTTCCTATGACCGATGCATCTAGCATCTGACCATCGTCAAACTTGATCCCGGGCCTAATTGTAAACACCCAATTCTTCTTGTCGTTAGTCACTCTCCAACTAGAAGAAAGATAGCCTGACGGCGGACCGGCGTGCCCCAAAGAAACCAGCCTTGGATTTACATTCTTAAATATCACCATGCTGTTAAAAGCGTCATGGTCAATTGGATCAAATGATTGGATAGGACCAAGCGAATTAATTTTAAATTCGACACTCCCTTTTGCAGAGTTCAAATCCTTGGCGTTGAGCAAGATTACGGGGCAAAATAAAAAAATAAAAAAATAAAAAAATTTTAAACTCTTCCATTTTATATTCATATCATTGATAATATCATTTTCTCGCGCTTCATAAAATTATTTATATGTTCAGTTTACCGACCTGTATCGTTACTATGGACGGAATAGTAATTTGAATCATATTTTTAAAACCCTCA
>JBBQPV010000419.1:0-2484 GCA_038216925.1 Bdellovibrionia bacterium | reverse complement strand
AAATACTCCATCGCCAACGGATTTATAATCACCGAGGTTGCCTGATTCAAAGCGGAAGACCCTGGCTTGCACTCGGGCGCGAACCGCAACATCCAAGGAATCAAGCCAATCTCGGAAAGGTGAGTCCCCCGCGGCCAGGACAAATTCTTTAATAATAAAAGGGCCGTGTCTCATTCAACCTCAATATCATAATTATCATATATGATAACAATAAGCAAGCTCATTATTTAAGCATTTAGGGTGCAATCCAGAACCACCACAGGGCACCCTAATTATCTATTGCCTCTCAGAGAAAAAACTGGTTTCCTCCATCAAGGTATTTTCCTGGACATATTTTTCAGTTTCATCCATAAAAATGAAAACTCAAATGAGGGGATATGCAAAAACAATCATTGACCAGATTTTATCATCCTGTGATGCCGGTAAAAAAATTAAAAAACCGGCCTTTGGCGGTTCAAATTGGCAGTGAAAAAATAGCATTATGGAAAGACGGAGACGGAAAAATTTCTGCCGTTGAAGACCGATGCCCGCATCGGTTCACGCCTCTCTCAGCGGGCAAAGTGAGTAAGGAAGGAAATATAGCATGCCCTTATCACGGGTGGACAGCCGATTCCAAAGGTGCAGTGGCAACCCCGGAACACGGGATAACAAAAAACTGTAAAATTAAATCTTACAGCGTTATTGAAAAGCATAATTATATTTGGATTGGACAGGATGAAAACGCCATATTCCCCCACTTTGAATGTGATGGGTGGGTGTCTCTTGCCAGTTACCCTATGGAATTTTCCGTTCCACTCCACGTAGTTTTTGATAATTTCAGTGAAGATGAACACTTTCCCTACGTTCACCAAATGTTTGGGTGGAATGAAGATGGTGCTAAAGACGTACAGTTTGATTGCAAAGTTTTAGAGAGTGAGTTGCGTGTCCATTATCGTGGTCCACAACGGAAATATTTTGGTATGAAGCTTTTTATGACCAAACCTGGAGATTATTTTGACAATAAATGGGTGACCAGATTTGATCCAATTCGCACCACGTATGATGTACATGCGACTAATAAAGAAGGGAAGCCGGTAAATCCGATGAAAAATCGCGCGATCATTTTCTTTGTGCCAGTCGGGCCAGACAAAACCATTTTACATGTTTTCCAATTCGCAAAACATGAGAATCCAAAATTGAATTTCATGTTAAGGGTCACTGGACCCTTAGCGGCCTATTTGACTAAAAAAGATTTGGAATTAGACATGAAAATGACTGAGATTGCAGCTAATGTCCCTTATGAATTAAAAGGAATGAGACTCGGTCAATATGACAAGCCCATCATCGCGGGACGGAAACTCATGGAAAAAATTTATTATGGCGAATCTCAGCGCCCGACGGAAAGTTCTGCAAGCCTAGATTTATAAGGCAGATAATGTTTGGTCAAAAATTCCGCTTTAGAGTCACGGATATTTGAAACAACTCCCAAAACTTTAAGAGTTTGAATAAGTATCCACGGCAGATCTAATTGATGGCGTAAAAACCCACTCCTGGCGCTGTTTTGATACAGGTGATGATTACTATGCCACTCACCGGCAACAAAGCCTGCCCAGTTCTGGTTCACTGAGAGGTCCCCTTGATTAAAGTCAGAACCAAGTCTTTTTGTATCCTTACCTTTGCCATGACCTTCATAATTGAAAGTTCTCACTCCAAAAGCCCAAACTCCAGCCCAGCCAAAAATGGCTGTTGCAAGCGCATGACCCCCTAAAAGAAAGAATACGCCGTACCAAAATCCCCAATTGAGCGCATAGTGTGTGAGCGTCCAAGCGGGATTGCAAATGGATCCCCATCTTTTGTATTGGGAATAACTGTTAGCATGAACGCCGGTATGCTCTACCAGCTTTGCAGCGGCGTCGTAATCAGATTCAGTTAAATTTGTAGATATCATTTGGTGATTGGCATCGGCGAGAAAACAATAGAGCCAACCCCCATAGACATTGTATGGGTCTCCAGGCTTTTCTGAAAAAGCGTGGTGAACATGGTGAGACACAACATAAATTTCATCGGGAACTATTTTAATAAATAAATTGCGACAAATATTTCTTAGAAAATTATTTTTAAATTTAAATGCTCGGTGAGTTCCATAGCGATGATACCAAAAAGTTCCATAACTGCCGAGACCTACCATGCTGTACAAAAATCCAACAAGAACTAACTTCCAACTAAAATAATAAACAAAGAAAATCACCAAAGGAAAAGTAAAGCTAGCGCTGGTTAACCAACCAAAAAACGGCAGCCAATTTTTTCTAGATTTAAAGATGTTAATTCTGCTAAAAAACTCGGCAAAAATTTCATCCCGTGACGGTCGATAAAAATTTTCATTTTTTAAATACCCGTAGGAAGGTACCGCGAGCACGCGACTAAGAAAAGTCATTGGGTTATTGTGTTCTCTTTTATGGATTTGGGATACCTGAATTTCTAGTATTCTTTCAGGAGCGAGCATCC
>JBBQPV010000418.1:0-2511 GCA_038216925.1 Bdellovibrionia bacterium | reverse complement strand
TGGTTGATCAGAAATCCGGCAGTCACGCCGAATTTAATGTCTATTCTTTTGGTGGCAATCTCGTGAGAAATGAAGTGGATGTGATCCTTTCTCAACCGGGTGGAAGTATTATTCTCAACGGATTATTTGTGGCCTCAGGAAATCAGCATATAGATAACAAAACCTTTATAGATCACGCGGCCCCAGACTGTCAGAGCTTAGAATTATACAAAGGTATTTTAGATGAAAATTCTGTTGGCGTTTTCAATGGCAAAATACTGGTGAGAAAAGATTCTCAACACACAGACGCAAGACAGACAAACAAAAATCTTTTGCTATCTGAAACTGCGCAGATCAACACCGTGCCCCAACTTCTCATTTACGCAGATGATGTGAAATGTGGCCATGGCGCAACAATTGGTCAGTTAGATAAAGCTGCTCTTTTTTATCTTCAATCCCGCGGAATTAATAAAGAAGAGGGCGTGAAGCTCCTGACTAGAGCTTTTGCGTCAGAGATGGTTGATAAAGTAACTGACTCAAATATAAAAATGATTCTTGATGAAATACTTCAAGATTGGTTTAGCAATCAAAGAGATTTACATTGAAGACAAGGCAGGATTTCCCCATATTGGCTCAAAAAATATATGGAAAGAATTTAGTTTATCTTGATAATGCGGCTACAACCCAGAAACCACGCGTTGTTATCGAAGCGGTAGAAAAATATTATTCTGAAACTAATTCCAATATTCATCGGGGAGTTCATTACCTCAGTCAAAAAGCCACAACTCAATATGAGGGCGCTCGGGATCTCATTCAAAAGTTTATTGGAGCGGAGAGCCGCCAGGAAGTTATCTTTACAAAAGGGACTACGGACTCAATTAATTTAGTGGCTCAGAGTTACGGCCGTAATATTTTAAAACCTGGTGACGAAATTCTTATTACTGAAATGGAACATCACTCCAACATTGTTCCTTGGCAACTTTTAGCAGATCAAACTGGAGCAAAATTAAAGTATATTCCCATAACGGATCATGGGGAGCTGGACCGTTCTGATATAAACGGTCTTTTGACAGCCAAAACTAAAATAGTCAGCGTCGTCCATATTTCCAACTCACTGGGAACCATTAATGACATAAAAAAACTCACAAATCTTGCTCATAAAGTGGGCGCAGTCATTCTTGTGGACGGTGCGCAAGCCATTCAACACATTCCAGTGAATGTTCAGGATCTTGATTGTGATTTCTATACCTTTTCCGGACATAAAATATACGGCCCAACGGGAATCGGCGTTTTATATGGAAAGAAAAAACTTCTGACGTCCATGCCGCCGTATCAAGGTGGTGGTGACATGATTAAATATGTGTCATTTGAAAAAACCACTTACAATGACCTCCCGTACAAGTTCGAAGCAGGTACGCCCCATATTGCCGGTGTTATTGGTTTGGGTGCGGCTATTAAATATGTACAAGATTTAGGGTTTGAATTTATTCATGAGCAAGAGACTCTACTTTTGAATGCCGCCATCTCAAAACTAAGTTCCATTCCTGAAGTGAGACTCGTCGGTACAGCGGTGCAAAAGGCAAGTGTAGCGGCATTTGTCATAGAAGGTATCCATGCCCATGATATTGGGACCATACTAGATCAAGAAGGGGTGGCGGTTCGAGCAGGCCATCATTGTACCCAGCCACTTATGGATAGATTTAAAGTTCCTGCAACGGTGCGAGCTTCTTTTTCTTTTTATAATACGCTAGAAGAAATCGACGTCCTCATCTCCGGAATAAAAAAAGCTCTGGAGATTTTCAAATGAATTCGGATTTAAGATCTCTTTATCAAGAAGTCATTGTGGATCATTCCAAACGCCCCAGAAATTTCAAAAAGATGACCGATGCAAATAAACAAGGTGAGGGTTTTAACCCACTGTGCGGCGATAGATTGAATTTATATCTTAAAGTAATAGACGGAAAAATTACTGATGCAAGTTTTGAGGGGCAAGGTTGTGCCATTTCAACAGCTTCTGCTTCCATGATGACAGAAATTCTTAAAGGAAAAACGGTTCAAGAGACGGAAGTCATATTTCAGGAATTTCACAAATTGGTCACTGAGGGTGTGTCTCCAGAAGAGGACAAGTCTCATTTGGGAAAACTTTCCGTTTTTGCAGGTGTGTCTGAATTTCCGGCAAGAGTTAAATGCGCAAGTCTTCCATGGCACACATTGAAGGCAGCCATTGATGATGCCCAAGTCCCAGTTAAGACGGAGTGAGAGTATGATTGGCTTTGACAGAAAACAAGCGGTTGTTGGTCGAGATATAGAAGTTGTGCAAATTCCCAGTGGGGACGGAATGACCCTTCTTGAGGGAACTCCCGTGACTATCACACAAACTTTGGGCGGGAATTTTACCGTGATTACTGATCACGGCTTTATGGTGCGTATATCTGGACGTGATGCCGATGCTATAGGTGAAATCAAAGAAGAAAACTTAGCAGTGAATTCAACGGAAATTTCTAAAGACGCCGTAGAAAAAAACATTTGGCA
>JBBQPV010000417.1:0-2528 GCA_038216925.1 Bdellovibrionia bacterium | reverse complement strand
TGAAAAGAACCGACATAAAAAGAATTTTGCTCCTGGGAAGTGGACCTATTGTTATAGGACAAGCTTGTGAATTTGACTATTCAGGAACTCAGGCCTGTAAAGCCCTTCGTGAAGAAGGTTATGAAGTCATTTTAGTAAATTCAAATCCCGCCACCATCATGACGGACCCAGAAACCGCATACAAAGTATACATTGAGCCCTTGGAAGTTCCTTATTTAGAAAAGATAATCGAAATAGAAAGACCACAGGCGTGCATCCCCACATTGGGTGGTCAAACCGCGTTGAATGCTGCCCTTGCGCTACACAAAGCCGGTGTATTAAAAAAATATAATGTTGAACTCCTAGGAGCCACAGTAGAGGCCATCAACAAGGCTGAAGACCGAGAGATTTTTAAAAATCTCATGAAGGACATTGGGGCCAACGTTCCAAAGGGGATCACGGTTCATAATTTAGATGAAGGAGCCAAAGCTGCCGTAGAAATTGGTTTTCCTCTCATTTTAAGACCTAGTTTCACCATGGGAGGATCCGGCGGAGGTATAGCCTATTCTCCAGAACAATATGAAAAACTACTCACCCAAGGGTTACTAGAATCCCCAACAAAAGAAGTTCTTGTAGAACAAAGTGTTATTGGATGGAAAGAATTTGAACTAGAGGTGATGAGAGACAAAAAAGGTACTTTTGTCGTCATCTGTTCCATAGAGAATTTTGATCCCATGGGCGTACACACCGGGGACAGCATCACCGTCGCGCCGGCTATGACACTGACGGATTTTGAGTATCAAGCCATGCGAGATGAGGCAAAAAAAGTTATAGAAATTATTGGAGTGGAAACCGGCGGAGCCAACATTCAATTTGCCGTAAACCCTGCCAATGGGGACCGAATTGTCATTGAAATGAATCCGCGGGTTTCAAGAAGTTCCGCACTGGCCAGTAAGGCCACGGGATTTCCTATCGCAAAAATTGCCGCTAAACTTGCGGTGGGTTTTGAGTTACAGGACATAATTAATGATATTACAAAATCCACACCCAGCTGCTTTGAACCCAGCCTAGACTATGTTGTCACAAAAATTCCTCGCTTTAATTTTGAAAAATTTCCCGGAGTAAAAGATGAACTCACCACTCAAATGAAAAGTGTGGGGGAGGTCATGGGTATTGGGCGCACGTTCAAAGAAAGTCTCATGAAGTCCATGGCCGCTCTGGAGAGAGGTGCTGGGGGATTTGATGACGTCAGCCTAGATGACAAAAAACTTTTGATTCCAAATAGTCAAAGAATACTCCATATCGCGCAAGCAATTCGACAGGGATATAGCGTCAACAAAATTCATGAAATGACTGGCATAACTCTATGGTTCTTAAAGCAGATTGAAGAAATTGTTAAAGTAGAACTTGAAGTAAATGCGCAGAGTATTTTGAATCCAAATCAGCTCCTTAAATTCAAAAAGTTTGGCCTCAGTGACACGAAAATTTCAAAACTTTCCGGTCTCACATCAAAAGAGGTGAGGCATCTCAGGTGGCGGCTGAATATTAGACCTGGCTACTGGGTTGTTGATACCTGCAGTGGAGAATTTAAATCTGAAACCCCATACTTTTATTCTACCTATCATAAAAAGTCTGGGCAGAAATTCAAACTGGATTCGTCAGTTGTAGTTTTGGGGAGTGGACCCAATCGCATTGGTCAAGCCATTGAGTTTGACTACGGCTGCGTCCAAGGCATCAAAGCTTTAAAAGCAAACGGAATAAAAGCTGTCATGATTAACAGTAATCCAGAAACTGTATCCACAGATTATGACATCAGCGATGCTTTATTTTTTGAACCGCTCTCTGAAGAGCACATTCTAGAAGTGCTCCATTTTGTAGATCCAAGAGGGATATGCGTGCAGCTTGGGGGGCAAACGCCAATAAATTTGGCGCGAGTTATTCAAACGGAAGGGTATAAAGTTTTAGGCTCCAGCTTAGAAACCATCGAGCTTGCCGAGGACAGAGAGAAATTTGCTGACCTATGTGACAAGATGGGACTTTCCATCCCCGCTCATCGGTCCGCGACGGATAAGAGTGAGGCCGCAAAGTTTGCAGCTGAAATCGGATTTCCGGTGATGTGTCGGCCTAGTTTTGTTCTAGGCGGCCGCCGAATGGAAGTGATTGACGGGCCCGATGAACTCCAGGATTATTTTATCAGAAATGTGGATGTTGTTGGCCGAAGCAACCCCCTTTTTATAGACAAGTTTTTAGAGGACGCTTTAGAACTTGACGTGGATTTGGTCAGTGACGGGACAACAGTGCTCATTGGCGGCGTGGTTGAACACATTGAAGGTGCAGGTGTGCACAGTGGCGACAGTATGAGTGTACTCCCGCCCCAACGTGTGCCACGCCATCTCATTGATGATATTGAAAAACAAGCGCGCTTACTTTGTCTGTCTATGAAAGTGGTGGGACATTTAAACTTACAACTTGCGGTTAAAAACGATGAGATCTATGTGCTGGAAGCTAATCCAAGATCCTCAAGGTCTGTTCCTTTTGTGTGCAAAGCC
>JBBQPV010000416.1:0-2529 GCA_038216925.1 Bdellovibrionia bacterium | reverse complement strand
GCCCTTCCTCTTCAATCATATCTAGAGAAACGCTCAGCCCTTGAATAAGAGAAATGGCGGGAGTGAAATGGGTTTGATTTTTACTTACTGCTTTTAATTCTTCTCTGATGTCAAAATAATAACGGGGAAGAGCCGCCATTTCCATGGTGGCCAAGGCCTTACCACTGACACTCATCATGGAAAGTCCTGGTGGCAGCATGAGCGCTTTTTGAGAGCCGGTGACAACAATGTCCAAATTCCATTTGTCTACGGGAAGATTATTTATTCCCAATGAAGTAATGGCGTCTATCAAAAGAATTGTGTTGGGATATCCTTTTACTAAAGCCCCAAGCTCTTCCACCGGATGCTGAGTGCCCGTAGAAGTCTCACAGGCTTGACATAAAACGCCCCTGATATCTTTTTCTTTTTCTAATATTTTTTTAACATCAGAAACCTTAACGGCATGACCCCACTCTATGTCCAAATTGAGTACATTTAATTTATATTTGACTGCCTGTTCAGACCAGCGTTCACCAAATTTCCCACTTCTGATAACAAGAATTTTATCCTCAGGACTGAAGCAATTGGTGATAGCGGCTTCCATAGCCCCTGACCCAACTGATGCGTGAAGCACCACTTCATTTTTAGTTTGGAAAATATTTTTAAGTTGACCGCGCACTTTTGCCAGAACTTTTTCAAATTCATATGTGCGATGATGAATAATGGGATTTGCCATTTCTAGAAGAACTCGCTCAGGTACCATGGAGGGACCTGGAGCCATCAAATAATATTTCATCATAGATATTTAGCCTTTAACGATGAGGTTTAAAATTCTTCCAGCTTTATAAATAACTTTGTCTACATTTTTACCACCGAGAGCTTTATTTACGCCGTCAATGGCTAGAGCGAGCTTCATAGCAGCCGTCTCAGGTGCATCTGGCGCCAGAACTATAGTCCCTCTCAATTTTCCGTTTACTTGCACACCCAATGTGACAACGTCATCTATGGTAAATGCCGGATCATATTTTGGCCAAGGAGCCAGTGATACCAGACCCTCTCCACCAAGCTTTTGCCAAATCTCCTCAGCAAGATGGGGAGCAAAGGGCATCATGAGCTGAGCTAAAATTTTGGCGGCACGTTTTGGTTTAATTTCTAGTTTATAAAATTCGTTAACAAGAATCATCATGGCACTCACGGATGTGTTGAAACTCATATTTTCAATGTCTTCCGTGACTTTTTTTATTGTTTTATGAAGGAGTTTTTCAGCCTCCACAGGCAGAACCATATCTTTTGCCACCACATTCCCAGAATCATCACATACCAGACGCCACACCCTATCTAAAAATCTTCGTACGCCTTCAATGCCCGTTGTGGACCACGGTTTATCTTTATCAAGAGGGCCCATAAAGCAAATGTACATACGGGTCGCATCGGCACCAAAGTTTCCCCTGACTTCATCGGGGTTAATCGTGTTCCCTCGAGATTTTGACATTTTCTCACCATCGGCACCAAGTACCATTCCCTGGTGGGCCAATTTTAAAAACGGTTCTTCATGGGACACAAGTTTTTGATCATATAAGAATCGATGCCAAAACCTTGAGTACAATAGGTGACCAACGGTGTGCTCTGGCCCACCAACATATAAATCTACTGGCATCCAATATTTTTCAGCCTCACGGGAAAACATTTCCTGATCATTATGAGGATCTGTGTAACGCAAAAAATACCAAGAAGACCCCGCAGACCCAGGCATTGTGTTTGTATCTCTTTGAAAATTCTTGCCGTCTTTTTTATAGTGGGCCCAAGTTTCCACCCTTGCTAGAGGAGACAAGCCATCCTCTGTGGGCTGGTAATCAGGAACTTTTGGAAGTTCCACGGGTAAATCCGCCGCGTCTACAGCAAGCGGTTTTTCCAAATCAGCGGCTTTTTCTGTTTTATAATAAATAGGAAAAGGTTCACCCCAATAGCGTTGCCTGCTGAAGAGCCAATCCCGAAGTTTATATTGCACTCGTCCTTCACCTATTTTTTTTTCTTTCAAATAACCAATCAGAGCTTGGCCGGCGTCACGGCTTGATTTTCCGTCTAGGAAATCACTGTTCACCACTTTCCCTTCACCTTCAAAGGGCAAGTCTCCAGCACTTTCAATCACTCGTTTTACCGGCAAAGAAAAAGTTTGAGCGAATTCAAAGTCTCTGGTGTCATGGCCGGGAACAGCCATGATGGCGCCTGTGCCATAATCCATCAACACGTAATCTGAAATCCAAATGGGTATTTTATCTTTTGATAATGGATTAATTGCGTATGAACCTGTGAAGACCCCCGTCTTTTCTAAATTAGCTTTTCTGTCGATCTCACTTTTTCCCGCAGCTTTTTTCACATAAGCATCAACTACAGTCTTCTGTCCTGGTGCCAAAATATTTTTTACTAAGGGGTGTTCTGGCGCCAGAACCATAAACGTGACGCCAAAAAGAGTATCTGGCCTGGTTGTAAATACATTTATAACATCTGTTTTTCCTGCAATGGGAAATTCAAGTTGTGCGCCCTCTGATT
>JBBQPV010000415.1:0-2551 GCA_038216925.1 Bdellovibrionia bacterium | reverse complement strand
CTTAGTTTACAGGAAGAATTCGATTTTATTCTCATAGATAACCCCCCAGCCCTAAACTTACTGACGGTGAATGGTTTAGTCGCTTCAAATGAAGTCCTTGTTCCCCTCCAGCTAGAGTTCTTCTCGTTAGAAGGGATTGTGGCTCTAGAAAAAACTATTCAGACTCTTTCGGCAAAAAATCCAAGCCTAAAAATCGGTGGAATTATTCCAAACATGTTTGATGACAGACGGAAATTAAATAAAGAAGTTTTAGCGGTACTTAAAAAAGAGTTTGGTGGGAAAGTTTTCAACACTAAAATACATGACTGTGTCAAAATTGCAGAAAGCAGTGGACACGGCAAAAGCGTCTTAGATTATTCTCCAAAGAGCAGGTCTTCTATGGAGTACTTACAACTTGCAGAGGAGATCGCGCCAGATGCAACGTGAAAAAATGGGTCGTAATCCCTTTGAAAAAATAAAAAACCGGGAAATCCCCGATGAACCTCCAACATTGTTTACTGAAATTGTAAAGCCTCTAAGCGGAATTGAAAAAATTAAAGAAATGAAGGTGCAAGTGGATTTTAAAGAACTATATAATTCTGTTTTCTCGGATATTAAAAAGATATTTTTTGTTTTTTCTTTGTTTGTGTTTTTAGGATGCTCGTCTCCACAGAATAATGGGGATACGGCGGAGATGCGAAAGCAAGTATTGGAAATTCAAAAAACCCAAGGGAGACAGTCCGCACTCATTGACGAATTAAATAATAAGATACTCCTTCTGACAGATCGGGTGGAGAGTCATGAAAAACCAGTCGCACAACCGGTAAAGCCCACAGCCCAAAGTCCTAATTTAAATACTCCGAAGGAAAGCCTGACGGGTGATTTAAAAATTTACGAAATGGCTATGAAGGATTTAAAAAACCAAGCTTTTGACCAGTTTGAGAAGAAAGTTGGTTTGTTGAGTAAAGGCTATAAAGACTCTCCCCTTACCAGCAATGCGCTCTTTTTGGAGGGAGAATTTCTATTTAATCGGAAACAATTTGGAAGGGCAGCGCGGATTTTTGAAAAATTATATAGCGTTAGTCCAGATGGCAACCGCGCAGTGTCAGCGCTGTATTACTTGGGTGTAAGTTATGAGAAATTAGGACGTATTCAGGAGGCTAAAGAGGCATTTCAGAGTATAATAAATATCTACCCGGGCAGCAGAGAAGCGGCACAGTCCGCAAAAAAATTAGCCCAAGATGGGCTACATCGAAGTCGATAGGGAGATTGATTTGAACGGTCATTGGAAGACGGTCATAATTTACGGTATATTTTTATTTACGTTTTTTGGCTTGAATACTAGTCACGCACAAGAAGAAGTTGCTCCTCAAGATGAAAAATTTGAAGACCGTGTAGCAAGGATTCACAAAAATTTTAACCAAACTGAGGTGTCTGACTCTGAATGGAATAAGATTGCCGGTCCCAAAGTATCAGAAACATATGTTCTTCAAGAGGGTGATACATTATGGGATATTTCTGAAAGCTTTTTTGGGAACGGTTTTTATTGGCCCAAAGTTTGGCAACTCAATGACAAAATCACTAATCCTCATATCATTAAATCTGGCAACGCCCTTAAATTTTCACCGGGCACTGATGTCTCACCGCCGTCCTTAGATGTTGAAGAAAATCAGGTAGAACAGAAAATGACCGAGGAAAATCCAGACGACACTCCCGATACCGAAGAAGTAGCCGTTCAAAACGATGAAAAGCCTGATGAAGTTATTAGGGATCGCCTGGTCATACCTCGTGGCAGGGTTGGGAAACGTCCTTTAGTAAAAATTCCTGACAGTTTTCCAGAGTGGCGGAATGTTGGAGGCAATTTTGATAAAGATGGGTTTGCCTTAGATGAAGTTAAAAATAAATATCGAATCGCTTCAAAAAGTAGCTATGTCAATGTTGTGGTAGCTGAGAATTCTTGGCAGTCCGTGGGAACTGTTTCTGAATTAGAGGGAGAGTCAGAGCGTGCAGCCACTTATCAAAAAGTTTTTGTAAAATTAGGAGCTGGGGTAAATAAAAAAGATATATTTACCGTATTTGGTGAGGGCGGGGATGTAATAGATTCTGAAAGTGACAGCACAGTTGGTAGAGAATTATATTTAAAGGGCACCATCCAGATTATCGAACCTGTTGGTGGAGAAGTAGACATGTATTCAGCCCTTGTGACCAAGGCAAACTCACCAATAAGTAAAGGTGATTCACTCCTCAGTGGAAATTTGCTGGTTAAGAGTAATTTTACTACTCGTGGGCCTAAGAGTAATGTTGCTGCTAAGATTTTGGCTTTGGACAATGTTGACTCAAGATTTTTTGGACTCCATCAAACTTTATTTTTAAACCGTGGGGTCAAGGATGGACTTCAAGTGGGATCTACATTGGATGTTTTAAAAAATTACAGTATCAGAAATTCTGATTCCAACTTAACCCACGATTCCGCTCTTGCCGGAGTCATTAAAGTTGTTCACGTCAGTGAATCCGTGGCTACCGCCGTAGTCATAAAAAGTTATGACGCTATCTTTCCGGGAGATGAGACCGG
>JBBQPV010000414.1:0-2567 GCA_038216925.1 Bdellovibrionia bacterium | reverse complement strand
GTCAAAAATGCTGTAAATGAATTAAGTATGCCCAATTTCACATCCACTATGTCTTGCCCCCGCGTTCAAGCCCCAGGTTCTGTTGGCCTTGAAGCAAAAGTGGTTATTAAGTTCACTGGCTATTTAGGTGCGGTGGTTTCTGGATCTGGAACGGAAACTTACTTTGATAAAATCAGTAACGTTGAAATTTCTTATCTAGAATTATAATCAGAAACTAGCAAAAGATTTTTTAGAGGAATCCGTAGTGGGTTCCCAAAATTCGCCGACAATTTTATATTGGTCGGCGATTTTTTTGAGGTACAAGATCTTCTCACCAAAGTCAGCGTGATCGGGACTGGTGTAGTCTTGGAAAAATCTCACCACCACATTTCCTTTGTGCTCAAATAATTGTGGGTCACTGAGCTTGACAGTGATAGACGTGTATTTTGAAGCAAGTTCAGTCTTATATTCTCTAAATTTTTTCAAATTCATATGGCCAAATTTAAATGATTCGTCATAAGAGCCAATATATTCGTCCATCTTTTTTGTTTCCCACGCAGCCTTCCAATTTTTCAAAAAGCTCATCACTTTGTCATGGGACTTTTGAATTTCCTCTTCCGGAGTCCATTGAACCTGATCAAAAATGAGAAGGGGAGTGTACTTAATTTTAATTTCTGGTTGAAGTAACTTAATGGTGTCATTTCTTACAACCACACAACCCTGACTGCCTCGCTCCAGTGTTGTTTTGTCAGCAATGGCGTGAAGCCAAATGCCGTAACCGCTTTTCCCTGACCGAACATCAAAGAAGTTGGGATAATTTGTGACAAAGGCAAGGACGCCGTACTTTTCTTTATCTAAAAGAGCTCCGTCAATAGACCGGTCGAAAAAATAAATTCCTTCTGGCGTCCGGCTGTCTCCAGTGGAATGCTTGTCTCCAGCTTTTTTACCCAAGTCCGCATCGTATTGGGCGGCCATCTTGACCTTTCCGCCTTCGTCTTTGAAAAGATAAATTTTCTTTTTAGACTTATCCACTACAAGGGCGGTGGGCGCAAACATTTGGCCGCTAAGATTCAGCAGTCCTTCAGGCAAAGTTCCAGGCTTAGGTCCTGAGAGGTCCTGCGCTGAGGTGATCATGGGAAGGGCTAGAAATAGGCCCCATATGGAGAATAACGTCAAAGATTTTTTCACTCTAGTGTAAGTGTCGAATATATTTTCGAAAAAATCAAAAAATTCATTAAATAATTTTAAACCCGACAAAGGATTAGGACGATAGGGAATTAGGACAAAAGTTATATAGATCGGGGAAAGTATGGCGGCAGAAACTAATTCTAGAGCAGATTCCGGGCAACAGGCAAAAGAAAAACCCACATTAAGTGAAAGACTGCCTCAATTGCTCATGGCGGGATTTATTGCCCTAAACTGTGTGATTATGCTGGGCGGCACACTTTTGATCTATAAGATTAAAATCATCGATAAAAGGGCACTGATCACAGAAGACAGCTTAGCGGGAGACTTCGATGAAGACCGCCTCACCCGTGGACAAACCCAAATCCGGTTTACCTTTGACCCCTTTGTGGCGAATCTTGACGAGAGGCCAAAGAAATTGGTGCACGCTACCATTCAGCTAGAAATGCTGAATGAAGATGGCTATGTGGAAGTGGTGGAAAAAACGCCTAAGGCCCGAGATGAAATAGTGAGAATTCTGAATGGAAAAAAATATACCGATGTAGAAACCATACAAGGAAAATTATTTCTCAAAGATCAAATCATGACCGCCATGAACAAGATTTTACAAAAAGGAATGGTAAAGGATGTTTATTTGGCAGATTTTGTAGTTCAATAGTTATCTAGAATCCACAATGATAAAGCGATTATTTGCTAAATCTATGACTACGTTTTGATTTGAGAGTTCATCTCCGTACGGATTCAAAGCCTGGTAAAATTTCAATTTCATTTTAAATTCGTCAAAAGCATCTGACACCGCCGCCACCGTCTCTTGAGAAACTGCGATATGCTGCAAATGAGGATTTAGAATGATGTCTAATGAAGGGCCATCAACGTAGGGGAATAATACCGATCTCCGGGAATGGTCGACTTCAATTGGCAACGTCATTGGCGTGCCTAGATTTCTTAACTGCCCCGCCACTTTAAGGTTCTCATTAAATTTTTCAGAATCCCGAAAAACCTTTAAAGCAAATTGTCGTTGATTGTTTTTAACAAGAAAAACTTGTCCTTCTCCACCTTCGCCAAGCATGAGAATAGTTTCGTAAACTTTGCCGTTTAAAAAAAGTTTTGGTATGGCTACCTTTGATTTGTGACCTAATGACGCTTCATGAACCGCCCTTAATTCTTCGAGGTTTTTGGGAGAAAGACCTGTACGAGAATCGATGGTTTGACTTAGGGGAAGTAGACTCATGGCTTGATAACAGATATCTAGAATACTTCGAGCCTTCACGTTTTGTGGGGTAAATAGAATGAGGAGTATTAAAATTGTTAAGATTCTGGAAAAGTTCATACGGTTTTCAAAGCAAAAAATGATCCACTTGTTTGACAGGCCAGTGACAAGTTTGGGCCAAGCCTAACTATTT
>JBBQPV010000413.1:0-2601 GCA_038216925.1 Bdellovibrionia bacterium | reverse complement strand
TATGGAATTAGGAGCATAGTTGCCCGCCTTTAAAACTTTACCGGTAGGCTCAAACGTAAAGGGAATTTTTTCTCCTAGTTCAGGAAACGCAAGATCATGAAGATCAGTTGGCCCATCCTTAAAAAACGTTTCCTCAATTTGTTCAACATTTTTTGGAGCATCTAAAGTGGTAGTTTTTACTTTGAAATCTACTGTTTCTACACGTTTGGTTCTCAATTCATTTTTAATAAATGTCTTGATGATGGCAACGTGACAATTTGACGCAATTTCCACACGATTTTTTTCTCCAACAATTTTGAGTTCCACCGCGGGATCTCCGGCACCCATAACTGGTTCCTGGTTAAAAAAACGAGTCATAGGTGGAAGGGGCACCGGTTTCAAAACCTGTCTTGAGGAGGATATTGGAGGAATGGCCTCCGTTTTTTTCTCACTGTGAGAACACGCCGGTTGTAGAAACAATAGACAGCACACGGACGTATAAACGAGCTTAATCATGGAGACTCCCTATATAATAGGCATAGCGATTGCTCTTTAGAGTGGCAAGAAGATTATATGAAAAACCATAGACTTGAAAACATCACTAAATATGTACTGGCCATTATCTTGGTTTTTTCTGCTATTCACTGTGGATCGCAAAATGACCCAGGTAACAATTCTCAATCAGTGGCTTGTAAACCCAATGTCATAGATAATGGGTTGCAACTTCTCGTCATCAGAATTTCCGCCTCGTCATATTCAATGCAGGTTTGTGCAAGTGCAAATATCCAAGGTTCTTATTCGGTTTTCGGCGGCAGTTCACTTGCTGCAGTCACCCCGGGACAAATGAATCCTAACGGAGCTGTCAGACTTAAAAATGTAAAAGGTCCAGCTCAACCTGGCCAAACCATTCCAGTTTCTTTTTTGGACTCGGATACAAGTTTCTCAATTTATGTAACTCAAGATAATGGCAATGGGACGATTTCAGTAGATCCCAACCAACCTTTAGTCTCGCCCCACTCAATCCCTTAAAACCCAGCGTCAAAAGATTCTCTTGCATGGATGATTTTACGGCCTCAAACTATTATCAGAGGCAACTCTCATGCAAGGAGGCAGGGGAAATGGTTTATATAGACAAGCATCAACTCAACGAAGTTGAATATTTATTTAACCAATCCGCACAAGGGCTTCACGTTCTCTTTGATAACGCCAGCATTAGGCGAGTCCTTAGTACACCTACTGAAGACATGGATTTTTTCTCATTTGAAAACGTTCAAAAAATTCAAAAAATCTTGTCAGATTTCATTGCCAAAGGCAGCATTAAATCTAAAATCGATTTTTTGGAACAACTAGATCAAGACACATATGATCTCTTGTTAAGAACTTATTTTAATATTGTGGAAAACAGTATTTACGAAAAAGGTTCTGAAAAACACTAAAAATTAAAGGTCACCGGGGCCAAGTACCTTCTTAGGAGATGCCGCCGGCTTAGCACCTGGCGCCCCAGGTGATGCTTTCACCGGGGTCTGCGTGGTTTTTGGTCTTTTCAACTGCAACCCGTTGGGATTATCTAACATCTTCTGCATTTTCTGAGTGGTGCGCTGGGATTTCTGAAGTTCTCTTTGCGTCTGTGCATTTTGTCTTATCATTTCCAGCTGTTCTTTTCTTGCGTCGATGAGTCTCTTCTTTGTGTCAGCTTCTAACTCTTTAGAAGCTTTCAATTGATCTTTTTTATCCACCAATTGTTGTTTTAGATCAGCGTTAGTTTTATCCACTTTTTGTAACTCGGTTAGAGTTGCTTTTTGAACGGCTTCGGACTGCAGAACTTGCTTCTTTAATTCCTGAATCTGAGGAAGCACAGTTTTCATGAGTCTTTCGTTTTCGGATTTTGCCTTTTCCAACCTCTTTTTATCTTCGACTTCGTTTTTGTGCTGCTTAGCCGCTTCTGCTTGTCCAGCCTTGAGTGAATCTTTGGTGTCTTGATACTGAACTTTTTCCTCTTCCAGCTCAAAATCAAAATCTTTCTGATCTTTTACGTTTTGACCAAATGCGATGGGTGAAAGCATTAAGGAAATTTGGATAATCAGAAGAGCTGGTTTCAGGTTCATGGGATAATTGTCCCCTAAAAACCGGAAAAAAGAAACGCAATGGTTAAAAATTTTATTGACCACTGGCCAGGGTGCGCTAAAACTTCAGTTTCAAATAGCGAGGAAACCAAATGAAACCTTATAAAGTAAGTTTTAAGCCTAATAATGTAACCGTTGACGTTGATCCTTCCAAATTTCCTTACGGAGAAACAGGCTTACCTGGAAGTATCTTAGATATTGCCCTCACTCACGGAGTTGACCTGGACCATGTTTGCGGTGGAAATATTGCGTGTTCCACTTGCCATGTGATTGTGGAAAAAGGCTTTAATACCTGTAGCCCCATTTCTAGCGATGAACTTGATCAGTTGGATAATGCTTCTGGAAGAACAGAACTCTCTCGCCTGTCGTGCCAATGTGTTCCCAGCGGTGATGAAGAGATTGTGATTCGAGTTCCATAACTCTACTCTTCAATAATATCCAAGCCTTCATTTATTTTTTGATGAAAAGACTGACCTTTAAGTTCGGACTTTAATTGAGT
>JBBQPV010000412.1:0-2604 GCA_038216925.1 Bdellovibrionia bacterium | reverse complement strand
TTCCCCCGTTTAGATTATTTATTTTTCTTTATACGAGTTTAAACTATTCAGAATGGAGGTTGAATTAAATCTACCCTAACTTTACTAGCCTGGACTCAAATTAGACTTTAGGAGGAGGTTCACTTTTATGACATGACTAGGCTGGACACTAGGACCTGAATTAAGTGTCGTGGGATAATGGATAGTTACATTTCTCTTTGGACCGTTCATTGCAATTTCATAAACTGATGAAATTTAAATCGGAAGCTTTCTCTATAATCATAAGTTTCGTTCGATTCCTAGTCGGCTGTATGCCCATTTTTGTCATTTTATTTTCAGTGTGCTGCCATGCTAAAAACCTAACTTCTCTGCTAATCTGGATGGAGGATGATGGCCGATTTGTGCCAAAAGCTTTAGCACGGGAAAAGTACGATGCAGCTCTGACTACTTGGGCCGAAATGGGCATAGGACCAATCCGCGGCGTCTTTGTTGAATCAGGTCAGGCGGCGCTTTTAGAACAAAAGTTAAGTGCGGTTTTATTGCCCGAAGATCAAGTCACCAATATAATAATCTCCACCCACGGCAGTACTTCTATAAAAATGAACAAAGTTATTTTGCAGGGTTTAGGAGGATTTGGACCAAATGGTTCGTTTGGGGGTCTGCGGGGTATTTTGGAACGGCTCAAACACCAGCTACACAGTGAATTGAATATTTCCCTGCAATCGTGTTCCACCGCGTGCGGGACCAAGATACAAATTGAAAGTCGTGTTAACGGATTGAAAAATGAACTTTCCACTTACGGAGTTAAGCGGCTCTCCGTTTGGGGCGCTAACACATCGCTAGCGTTTGATAACTCTTATCAAATTATTTCTAATGAAAAAGCAAAAATGCTATTTAAGACTGTCATCGGAAAAATAGTTGGGGGGTCGATTTTTTCAGGTGTTCTCATCGGAGCTGCAGCTTTTACAATTTTTTCCAACTTTAATTTTGACCATGAATCACTGAAGTCCGCAATAATAATGGGGGTGGCCGACGCCTCTCTCTCTTTCGCGGCGCTTTACGCGATGATTTATCAAATTTCTAGAAGCGTAGATACCAAGGGATATTTGGTCATCTCAGAGAATGACCAGACTCAAACAATTGGCGTAGACGCTGGAACTAAAGAGTCCGTTTTTTCTACGAGGCATAGTTGTAACCTAAATTTGGAAAGTATAACTCACTAAGCCAAACCCACTTTATTTCATATGAATACTAAACTTGAAAAATAAATATGGTTGCATTTCAAAATAGATCTAAGCAAACTTGGACCTACGTATTACCATGTTCGTTTCCCAAGAGGAGATTAAATTGAACAAATTAGCTCCGGTTTTTGTAATGAACTTTTTATTTTGTGCACCTGTATTCGCGGGCCAGAAAGTTTTTGAATGTCATAATTTAAAAGGCGGATATGAAATTAGTCACCGCGTCTATTTCACCAACGGAACATTTTATTCTGTGTCTATGCGAGAAATGGAAATATGATCTCTCGCGGAATGTTCTATGGCTGGGCAGTTACAATGAAATGCCTAAACTAAGTGCACACGGTTTATGGATATTATTAAAGCAACAGCAGCGGACATAAAGTCAGTTGCCCCACTCTTTGATCTCTATCGACAGTTCTACGAGCAATCGCCGGATATCCAAGGCGCAGAAGCATTTTTGAAAGAGCGCATTGAACAAAAACAGTCAGTGATATTTTTTTTGAAAATTGAAAAACAAATTGTTGGATTCATGCAGTTATACCCGGGATTCTCTTCAGTTAGAATGAGAAAAATATTTATACTTAACGATCTATATGTAATCCCCAGCGCTCGAAAACATGGAATTGGGGAGGCCCTTATCCTGAGAGCCGTAGAATTTGCTAAAGGAGAAAAAGCACATCACCTAGTCCTTTCAACTGCCAAGAATAATCCCGCACAACACCTGTATAAACGCCTAGGTTGGAAAAAAGATGAAGAATTTGATCAGTTTGATCTTTTGCTCTAGTAGAAAAAATTAGGCTGCTTTTTTTGAAAGAAGATTCATTAATTGATTAATATTTATTAATGCCGCCGAAGGAATTCCTGGGCAAAACAGTTTTGCTTCATCCATTTTTTTTTGAATTAGCGGCATAAACTTTTCATATCCTCTATACTTGGGCCGATCGGCGATTTGGAAATAATTTTGGAAAACCTCTACCTTTATTTTAGTGGTGGAAGTGACGTCGGGAATTTGATCATGAATTAAAGCTTGGATACGCGGGTCAAGAAGGTAGGAAAGCATTAATTCCGGACTCCACTGAAAAAAGCCGGGGATGCCTGGAAGGGCCTTCGTCATCAAGAATCGATATAATGCTTGAATTGGTTCTGGTTCCATAAGAAACCATTTTGAGTCGATCTTTTCAATCTGACATTCTGCGCGGCCGAGAATTGGAAGTCCCCTCAACTCACCTGCGACGTGTTCCATTAATTTCATCGCAGCTGTTAACATTGAATACCGAAACTTTAAGTCTCTCGCTAATTTTTCATAACTTTCACTTTCAAAAAACTTCAAGACATCAATATCAAAGAACCTGTACGGTACATTTTTTGATTGGCAATATGTGAT
>JBBQPV010000411.1:0-2630 GCA_038216925.1 Bdellovibrionia bacterium | reverse complement strand
TATTAGCCTCTGAAGTTTCTGAATTTGTATTTGATCTCCTCATGAGCGATAGTTCATTCTTACAAGTTCTATATCAGCAGCTGGCAAAAAATAAGCGGTTTGATATGTTGGCTTTTTCTAGACGAGAAATTGCATCGGTATTTTCTGACTATTTAAAACAGAATTATTCTACCAAAATTGACCTTAAGAGGGTCGAAGAGGCTATGTTCATCTTGATTAACGCATTCTCCGGTGTGGTGATGATGATAGTGACGACCGATTTGACAACCGAAGAAATAGGACGAAGTAAGGGGGAGTTAATTGAATTGAGTAAGGCCTATCTTCTCTCGCTGCAAATCCATTAGCGGCCTAGAAATTGCTGTTAAAACGACCATGCTATGGGTTGTTCTATTAACCATGTTGTTGCCGTGTTTTCCTGCTCATTCTGAAGTAAGCATTAAGACCGACAGTTCCAACTACAAAGTAAGCCAATTGGGTCAATACAAATGTCCTCGGTTAATGGCACTCACAAGTCCCGGTGACGTGCCTTCCAACGTAATAGATGCCTCTGAAGTCGCACTTCACGAATATGAATTTAAAAGAAAATGGCCTCGCAGTCTCATTGAAAAACTGAGAATCAACGTTCGTCGCTTCAATGATCAGACAGACGTTTTAACAGCTACCGATGAAAATGAAAAAACTGTTGGTACTTTGTTTATCACTTACGCCTTTTATGATTTCCTATCTGAGACCAAACAAATTATTCCTGTGGAAGGTTTAGTCAATTCTGAATCAATTGTTAGACCTGCCAATATAAATGGTCACGGCGTACTTATCGAATTCCGATCTTATTTTTTAGACCACGAAGGTAATTCCGATGTCAGTGCAGTCCTTCATTTTGATGCCCTCAGAGTAGTTAGAGATCGTCTAAAAGGTTTAGAAGAGCTGTGGGACAAAAAGATAATTTTGACTTACGGAGATGAAAAATCTCGGGCAATGTATTGGGCTATGGGATTTCGAAAGGTACCTGGTGCTGTAGTCCCCCTTGGATATTTCCTTGTGACTTCTCCACTAGCTTTGGAGCAATACGTGATTCGCCGGCACTTTAGTAAGATAACTGAAATGAGAAATTATGATCGAATCATGAACCTTCCGTTGACGAATTTTGAAAATATCAGTTTAGCTCCCCATGCAGAGGTAGATCAGTGGTCCCTTTCTTCTAGGCGAATAAAAAGTAGAAATTTGACAGTAAAAGGTGTTGTGGGCTCTTTTGTAGAGCTAGCAAGCCCGGATTTTCCTGCTAAAAAAATTAAACTTTCCAATGAAAAAAACTTGAGTTTCACAATTGGGCAAGGGGGAGACAGCTGGATAAGTGGCGGGATTGCATATGAATCCATTGAAACAAACCTCAATGGAATCAATGTACAGATTCCAGCGGGGACAACACTCAATTTTAGACGGGATGGCAGATTATTAGGGGCCAGTGCGGAATTCAATAATCTTATGACGATGGACTCAAAGGTGAAATGTCACAGTGTGATTTTTCATGAAAATGGAAAGCCGGCTTTGGTTGGTTTGAACGATAGAACGGATATATTCAAAGAAGATGGCTCACAAGTTCGATCGCCAGCCCCGTTTTCAAGTTTCACTTCTTTATCGGCCGCAGTCATTGACTGGTTTTATGAAGATAAAGGGCCAAATCCTTTTGATTCTCTCAAATGAGATTAAATTGGCCCTCCGGTATGAGGGCCGCTTAAAAACTTACGCCTTAACAAGGCCCAATATTTAAGTGCAAATAAGGTTTTGCATCGCGGGACATGACCTCTAAATTAATCAAAGAACCTTTTGAAACTTCAAAGTTTTTGATAGTCAACTCGTCTTGACCTTCAGTCTTATTTGCGCTGGTGATCATACTTTCCACTAATGGCTTAATGGACTCTTTATTTCCAACAAAACAGGCATGGACACCTTTTTCTGTTTCAACCAACTTCAAATTCTTGAGATCATCTAATGTTCCAACTTTAATAGACACATCGGTTTTAAGTGCACCGGTTTTTTTGTCTCCAAAGACAACAATTCTTCCTTTTGGTGCGGGCGATGCTGCAGCAACCATGATTAATGCGACTAGAACCAAAGATACTTTTTTCATAAATTTACTCTCCTTAAATTAAATGGGTTTGGCACAGGGATTTGAAATTCCCCCAGGCAAGAGATAGTTTTCAGTTTTAAGCGGAGCCCAGCCGTGTTTCATTAAATCGTGATACTCGGGCTGCGCAACAGATGTGTATGGGTCAAAGAAAGTATCATTGCCGGTGTCTCCACAATAGGTGAGGTCAAGGGCTGCGTTTGGATTTACTTTTCTCCACATAGGGATCAGGGCAATTTCTGTTCTAGGTCCTTGATAATATTTGATGCGCACATTTAATCTAGTACTAGAATCCATATGAACAATGTTTGTTCCACAGCCCATTCTAGTTGGATGTAATCCATCATTATCGATGAGCATTTCATAGCCTCCACTACTATTCATTGCTTCAATGCTAGCGCCGTCATCCGCTAAGATTCCAAATTGGTAGTCACCGGCTAAATCATTTGCCGAGAGCTTAACAATAGTTTTTAAATCTAAGGCAAAATTTTCGATGAGCTTTGCG
>JBBQPV010000410.1:0-2631 GCA_038216925.1 Bdellovibrionia bacterium | reverse complement strand
GGCGTTTATTATTACCATTACTCATGCGGGCCATGTTCAGAAAAAACCAGAATCTCCAAGAGAAGTGTTTAAATTCTGGAGTGTAGGTCAAGGAGATCTCATGACCTTCATCGGTCACGATGTCTGCTGGTTTTTTGATATAGGCGGAGATCGCCCGCTCTCTCTCCAGTCGCTGGAGGAACTAAAAAAGCAATGTAACTTCAAGCCGGTCACGGCGTTTTTTTCTCACTTTGACAAGGACCATATCAAATATTACCAACTCATAGATCAATTCATCCCAATTAATCAGATTTACTTTTCCCATTTATCACCGCAAACAAAACTTGGACAAAATCTTCTTAAATATTTCACCCAAAGAGGGACCAAAATCGGAACTCTTAATGCAGGAAATGAATTTAAATCGGAAAATTCATCGATGAAATGCCTTTGGCCCAGGGGTATTTTAAAAAAAGATGAGAATTCCCGGAGCCTAGTTTTTTTATTTCAAAACAATCACAGAAAAATACTTCTCACCGGAGATCTTCCGTCAAAAGTTGAAAACAAATTTGACGTGAGCACAGTCGATATTCTGAAAGTAGCTCATCATGGCAGTCAAGGGAGCACGTCCCTGGCGTTTCTTCAAAAGACGAAACCAAAAACCTGCATCATCAGCGTGGGAAAAAATAATAAATACCGACATCCCAGGCAGGAGCTTTTAGACAGACTGAAAAATGCCCAATGTACGCCGCTAAGAACGGACTACTTGGGCACAATCAACTTAAATTTTTAACGGTTTATAAGGGAGGCCTAAATCCCGGGCCACTTGCTCGTATGCCACGTAGCCGCCGTACACGTTCACCCCTTTGTACAGGGCTTTGTCTTTAGCGCAAGCCTCTTCCACTCCTAAGTTTGCCAGCATCAATGCGTACTTTAGAGTCACATTGGTGAGTGCATAAGTAGAAGTTCGAGAGAACACGCCCGGCATATTTGGAACGCAGTAATGCACAACGCCGTCGATAGTAAAGGTTGGCTCCTTATGACTTGTGGGCCGACAAGTTTCAATACATCCGCCCTGATCAACGGCAATATCTACAACCACACTTCCAGCTTCCATCTGGGAAATCATTTCTCTAGTCACCAAGTGAGGAGCCTTTGCTCCGGGGACTAAAACCGCACCAATAAGGAGATCGGTTTGTGGGACTAACCTTTCTATGTTTGTGATATTTGAATGCAGGGTTTGAATTTTATTTCCAAAAATATCATCTAAATACTCTAGCCGCTTGGCGCTGATATCTAAAACTGTGACTTGCGCACCTAAACCTACAGCCATTTTTGCTGCATTGGTTCCGGAAATTCCGCCACCTAGAATAGTCACACGGCCCCGTTGTACACCCGGAACGCCGCCTAAGAGTACGCCTTTGCCTCCACGGTCTCTTTGGAGATAAGAAGCTCCAACTAGTGTGGACATCCTTCCGGCAACTTCTGACATGGGAACCAGAAGGGGTAGACTCCCGTCCTCAAGTTGAATGGTTTCATAGGCAACGCCTTTTACTTTTCTCTCTAACAGTGCTTTTGTGAGGGTGGGTTCCGGCGCCAAGTGTAAGTATGTGTAGAGAATTTGATCTTCTCTTAAGAGTGAATATTCCTCAGGGAGAGGCTCTTTCACTTTAATAATCATGTCCGCTTTATCGTAAACTTCTTTTTTAGTGGCAATGATGGTAGCCCCAGCTTTTTCATAGGCTTCGTTGGTGATCCCGCTTCCGATGCCGGCATCTCTTTCCACAAGTACCTTGTGACCATCTCGAACAAGAGCCTTTACTCCGCCCTCCACCAGGCCGACGCGATTTTCACTGATTTTGATTTCCTTGGGCACACCAATAATCATCTTTATTCTCCTCAAAGGTTGATTTGATGTCCCAGGTTTTATACTAATGAGAGTTTAGACGTCAATGAGGGACTAAGATTGAGCATTCAAAAACACATTTTCTGCCTCCTGGCCGGGATATTACTGACCCCTGGTCTAGCAAAAGCTCTCCCCGCTGAAGGCTTTGAGGTGTTTGGATTCGAATCTAGCCACGGAAAAACGTCTACAAAGTCTAAAGGTTCTGAGTATGTTCTCTTTTCTAATGCCGGGTATGTCAACCCATCCTGGACATCAGACTATGAACTTTTTCAACTCTACGGAGTCGCAGAAATCTTCGGCGGTAATTACATCTCCACTGGTTTTAGTGGAACAGCGGGAAATAAGTTTTCGGATCGAGATGCCTATTTTCTACGTTACGATCAAGCTTTCTGGGGAAATTCAATCTCATTGAAGCTTGTGCACATTGATGAAAACTTCATTCATACGGGAAAAAATATCATCTCTTTAGACTATAACGGGGCATTTAACTTAGGAAAAAACGCCCAGGTGTATGTCACGGCGGGTATGTACTACCGCTTTAATTTAAACAAGTGGAACACGCCCACTTGGAATCCCGTCAATTTTAATACAGATGATAGGGAATATTATTTTGAGGCCGTAATTGGCAGTCGAATTTTTCTGGGGAAAGAAAACAGTTTAACCATCGATTTAAATAACAGAGACGCCTTCAATTCTTATAATGGTGATGTTGTAGCCGTTGATATTTCATTCAACTTAGTAACCTACTC
>JBBQPV010000409.1:0-2636 GCA_038216925.1 Bdellovibrionia bacterium | reverse complement strand
AAAACTTCAAGACATCAATATCAAAGAACCTGTACGGTACATTTTTTGATTGGCAATATGTGATAGCCCAAGTGTAATCATGTAAATTCAAAGTTCCGTTGTACCGAGCGATGATTGCAGTAAATGGAACACGGGCAAACCGAAAACTTTCACAAAGAACCTCTGAATCAACACCACCGCTGAGGCAAAGATATATGGGAAGGTGGGGATACTTTTTTTGGATCTCACGGGCCGCAATTAAACATTCTGACCGGAAATCAAGGGGCTCTCTTTGGCACTGTCCGTAACGGACAAAGAATCTATCGGCCGCCGCCATCTGAGGGACGAAAAGCTTATCGTTAAAACCAAATTGAAAGTGTTGGTCCCGAGTATAATCAAATGCAACCCCACTTCCACTTAACCATTTTTGAAACTCCGAATGAAGACCTTTAATCAGATCCTGATCGCACTCCGGAGCGCAAAACTTTTCATCAATATTTACATAACCAATGTAAGAATAGTGCTGAGAGCGATAGAGATGGGAATTCCACTTTTTTAAATTCTTAATAAATTTGTAATTCAACTTTTGAAGAATCGCCATTATTGGCGTGTTTTCTATGACTGAGGCAAAAGAAAGGAGGACCCCCTCAGAGCGGGCCAACTGCAAGGCGATATTTCGTAACTTAGAGTTGAAGCCATGTTTTTGAAAACCCGGATCTGTGGCGGACTTTGAAAAATAAATTGCTGGGAATGAGAGATGTTCCGGCAAGTCTAACGGATCAAGTCCTAAGAAGCGTTTCTCAACTTCCATTCGGTTCCGAAATAAATGCATTTCTCGGTAAGACCGTAGTTGGCCATTCTCAAATAATCCCAATATAAGATTCTGATCTTGTTCCTCTGACCACAAATAGGTAGATGGGTGGGACCAGAAATAGGAATGGTTTTCAAAGCACGTTCGACTCAGATGGTTGAATTGAAGGGAGTCGGTCCGAGATAAGAATCGAATTTCAGTGGACATGTATTATTATCGGCGCCTGAACTCTATTCCTCTACACTGACCAGACGTATGGCTTTTCTAGACTAGTCCCTTAAGAAATGACAAGTATATCCACCGGGATTTTTTTCTAAATAGTCCTGGTGATAATCTTCCGCGGAGTAAAAGGGCATAGAGGGAACAATTTCCGTTACGATTGGACGCCGCCATTTACCTGATTTTTCCACTTCTAGTTTTTTCTGCTCTGCCACAAGTTTTTGATTCTCATTTTGATAAAAAATGACGGATCTGTATTGAGATCCCTTGTCGTTTCCCTGCTGATTTTTAGTAGTGGGATCATGCATACGGAAAAAATAGTCCAAGATGGTTTCAAACTTTACTTTTGAAGGATCAAATTTAATTTGAATACTTTCCGCATGTCCTGTGTTGCCCATTTTGACGTTTTCATATTTGGGATTTTCCAGAGTCCCACCAGCATATCCAACTTCTGTATCTAGCACGCCGGGAATCTTTCTAATTATATCTTCCATTCCCCAAAAACATCCTCCGGCCATTAAAGCAATTTCTGATTTCATTGGGAATCTCCTTTTTTCTCCGAAATAAAAAACATCAGCACCGCCGCAATCACTGCTCCCACCGCACCGAATGCAAAAGGCCAGAACGTTCCATAGTGATCCCACAAGAACCCTGCCACCGTACTAGCACCCAGGGCCGTTATCCCGGTTACCAAACCTTGAAGCCCCAATCCAGTAGCTTTGTACGTCTTTGGGATGAGGTCGGTGGCGTATGCCTTACTTACACCTGTGGTGGCGGCCATATAGATTCCATATATTCCAAACAGCGGCCAAAAATAAAGGGCATTAGTAGCAAGACCAAATCCTAAATAAACCCCGGCGTACAGAATCAAACCTGCAATAAGAACTTTTTTCTTCCCAAATATATCAGAGATTCGACCCAATGTTGGACTGCCCACCGCAAAAATTAGATTATAAAAACAATAAATTAAAATAGTAGATCTTAAGCTCATTCCAGATTGTTTGGTTTTTAAAAGTAAAAACACATCACTGGAATTAACCAAAGTAAACACTCCCCACACGGCCAAGAACTTTTTAAATTCTTTGGGATATGTGGGTTTAAGGAGATTGGTTTTTTCTGATTCTAAAACTATGTCTTGTTTTTTTTCTTTTAACGTAAATACAAGTCCAAATGCAACTAAACCCGGGATGAGAGCCCAGTAAAAAATGGGCCGCAGATTGTCCCCGTACAAAGACAAAAGCCCAATGGCCATCAGAGGTCCAACAGTTGCGCCCACTGTGTCCATGCCTTGATGCCAACCAAATGCCGCACCCGTATTTACATCATGAACAGAATCCGCAATGAGTGCGTCTCTTGGACTAGTTCTAATTCCCTTGCCAAGCTTATCTACTGATTTTGCAGCAAGGACATGGGACCATGCTGTCGCAAATCCAATCATAGGTTTAGCAAAAGCAGACATGAGATACCCGACTGCCACAAAGGGCAATCTTTTTTTTGTTTTGTCTGACCATCCACCGGCATAAAGTTTTGTAAAACTCGCAATGGCTTCTGCTAAGCCCTCGATTAATCCAAGAGACATGTACGATGCCCCTAATACGGCAGTTAAAAAAATCGGTGTGATTGGATA
>JBBQPV010000408.1:0-2648 GCA_038216925.1 Bdellovibrionia bacterium | reverse complement strand
CGGGGCTCTTGATGACATTGCCGGAATTACAAATGAGGGTGGAAACGTAGCAGCGCTCATGCCCCACCCTGAAAGAGCGATGGCTGATTGGATGGGCAGTGCCGATGGGAAATGTATTTTAGAAGGTATGATATGAAGTCGCTTTCCGAAAATTTAAAGCATTACCGGTTATCAGAAGATGAGTACGCGCAAATAAAAAAAGAAATGGGGCGAGACCTCCAAGGTATAGAGTGGGCGCTCTTTTCCGCTCTTTGGAGCGAACACTGCTCCTATAAAAGTTCAAGAGTTCACTTAAAAAATCTTTTTACAAAGCACGAGAGAGTACTGCAGGGGCCTGGTGAAAATGCAGGGGTTATTGATTTGGGCAAAGGAGAAAAGATTGCCTTTAAAATGGAGAGTCATAATCACCCAAGCTTTATAGAACCCACGCAAGGCGCCGCAACTGGAGTGGGCGGAATTTTGAGAGACATTTTTACCATGGGTGCAAGACCCATCGCCGCCATGGACTATCTTTGCTTCGGAGACTCTAAAGATTCTCTCACACCTAAGTTACTCCACGGGGTGGTTAAGGGTATCGGGGGTTACGGGAATTGTGTGGGTGTCCCTACAGTGAACGGGCAAACCACCTTTCATAAATCTTATAATCAAAATAATCTAGTGAATGCTTTTGCAGCTGGACTCTTTAGGCCGGGAGAGGAAATCTTCTACGGGCGGGCTACTGGACCAGGAAATCTCATAGTCTACGCTGGTGCCACAACAGGAAGAGATGGGGTTCATGGGGCTGCCATGGCCAGCGAGAGTTTTGATTCAGATATTGAGAAAAAAAAACCTAATGTTCAAATTGGCGACCCATTTTTTGAAAAGCTTCTCATAGAAGCATGTTTAGAGGTGATGCAGAAAAATCTTGTGGTTGGACTGCAAGACATGGGCGCAGCAGGGCTTACCAGTTCAACTTTTGAAATGGCGGCTCGTGCCGGTACAGGACTTTCCATTGATTTAAAAAAGGTGCCACTGAGGGAGCAAGATATTGGGCCAGAGGAAATTTTACTCTCTGAAAGCCAAGAGCGGATGGTCCTTATAGTTGAGCCGGAAAAACTCCATCTAGTAAAAGATGTGTTTAAGAAATGGGATTTGGAATGTACAGCAATCGGGGAAATCACCACAGGGGATAAAGTAAAATTATTTTGGGGACAAGAGCTGCTCACAGAGATTTCTCACATCCCACTTGTAGAAGGGGCTCCCAAATATAGTCGAAAATATAAAATTCCCACACCCGCAACTGACGAGCCCCTAAATATTAAATTGGAGGGCTCACTGGCAGAAACTGTTTTGACATTTCTAAGTCACGAGCAACTGACATCCCGCCACTGGATCACAAAGCAGTATGATCAACGGGTGGGTGCAAAGACGCTCTCAGCCTGTGAAGATAGTGTGGCCATGTTACGGTTACCGGATTCTGGACGGGTTTTAACTATGGCAACGGGTTGCAGACCTCTTCTCATGGAATGGGACGTGAAGAGTGGTGCGGCGGATGCTTTGATTCTTCCGGTTTTACAGATGGCGGCTAGGGGTGCAAAGGCACTGGCTGTAACAGATTGCCTCAACTTTGGAAATCCGGAAAAAGAAAATATTATGGGCCAATTTGTTGCTTCCCTTGAGGCATTAAACAATGCCTGTATATTATTCGACACACCCATCGTCAGCGGAAATGTGAGTTTATATAATGAAACCCATGGAGAAAATATTATTCCAACACCTGCTGTGGGAATTGTAGGATTGAGGGATTCAATCAGCGGTCCAAAGGGCTACATGGACGCAAATGATATGGAAATATTTTTATTAAAAACAATTGACGAGACTCTTTGGACTGGAGAATTTTCTCCGATATTGGAAAATAAAAAGCCTAGAGGCGTTAAATTACAAGGTTATGATTCGGCACTTCAATTACAAAAATGTTTTTTAGAAATATCTTCCTTTTCAGAAGCTTCACAGGTGGTTGGAAAGGGCGGACTTATCAGGGCGCTTGGACGGCTTACCTCCGGTGGAATCGGCCTCCAGCTTGATTTTGAAGAATCTGGAAGGTCCTTAGCAGATTCTCTGTTTTGTGAACGGTTTTACGCTGCAGTATGGGCGGTAAGAAAACCCAATGCAGATAAATTTAGAAGTACCGTGGCTAAGTTTAGTGGTAATGTGAGCGGTATAAAGTTGGGAAAATCTGGGAATCAAACACTGGTGATTAATACCCAACTGAACTTGCCTCTCAAAGATGTGCATATTGCGCAGAATAAAGATTTGAACCATTTGGTAGAAAGTTTTGTGTGACGAACATCAGACCAGAAAAGTTTAGAGACGAGTGTGGGGTTTTTGGAATCTGGAATCATCCCGAGGCCAATCGCATGTCCTACTTGGGCCTTTTTGCACTTCAACATAGAGGGCAGGAGTCTTGTGGGATTGTTACTCTTCATGAAGGCCAACATATTCATTATAAAAGTTTGGGTTTAGTGCCCGATGCATTTTCTGAAAGTACACTGGATAGGCTAAAGGGAAGAATGGCCATCGGGCATGTGAGGTACGCTACAACCGGTGAGAATCTTTTGACCAACGCCCAACCTCTCACCGCCAATCTAAAAGAAGGACCGTTAGCGGTA
>JBBQPV010000407.1:0-2676 GCA_038216925.1 Bdellovibrionia bacterium | reverse complement strand
AAATACAATGACTTCGCCTTTCTGAGGATTTCTAAATTTCAGCATCCAGTCCCTGGAAAAAGGAATCCGCACCCCGTATATAAGTTTATTCACAAAAATATGATCTTGAATGAGGAGTGACGGAAGCATACTTCCAGAAGGAATGACATAGGCCTCAATGAGTAACCAACGGATGGTCAGCGCTAAGAGAGCCGCCAGGGCCAAGGACCCAATTCCATCTGACCAAGTTCCTTTTTTATTTTGCTTTTTCTTTTTACCAAATAAAAATTCAAACACAGATCAATCCTCCACTTTCAGAATAGCTAAAAAAGCTTCTTGAGGAATTTCAACGCTGCCAACCTGCTTCATGCGTTTTTTTCCTTCCTTTTGTTTTTCCAAGAGTTTTCTCTTTCTACTAATGTCACCACCATAACATTTTGCTGTCACGTCTTTTCTCAACGCCCCAAGAGTCTCCCGGGCCACAATTTTTGATCCGATTGCGGCCTGAATGGCAACTTGAAACTGTTGACGGGAAAGTAGCTCTTTAAGTTTTTCAGTTAATTTCCGTCCACGATTATAAGCCTTACTTTCATGAACAATCAGAGACAATGCGTCCACCGCTTCCGTGTTTAAAAGAATATCAAGCTTCACAAGTTTACTGTCCCTAAACTCTGTGAATTCATAATCTAGGGACGCATAGCCTTTTGAAATACTTTTTAATCTGTCGTAAAAGTCCATCACCACTTCATTGAGTGGAATTTCATAAACAATAATGGCTTTTACAGAAGTCACATATTCTAATTTTTTCTGAATTCCTCTTTTGTCTTCACAGAGTTTTAAAATAGCCCCGATGTATTCCGTGGGGCAGTGAATTGTGGCCGTAATAATAGGCTCTTCAAATTTCGCAATCTTGGAGGGGTCAGGTAGATCCGCGGGATTTTCCAACTCCATGACTTTTCCGTCGGTTTGGGTCACTCTGTACACAACACTTGGCGCAGTGGTGATGAGGTTTAAGTTATATTCTCTCTCCAGGCGCTCTTGAATAATTTCCATATGAAGAAGACCAAGAAACCCACATCTGAATCCAAATCCCAAAGCTAAACTTGTTTCAGGTTCATAAGAAAAGCTTGAATCATTAAGGGTGAGTTTATCTAAAGCATCCTTAAGGTTTTCATAGTCAGGGCCGTCAACGGGAAAAATTCCACTGAATACCATGGGTTTGACTACTTTAAACCCTTTGAGCATCTCTGTGGTGGGTCGTTTTGCATCCGTAACCGTGTCTCCGATTTTGGTATCGTGTACGTCTTTGATTCCGGAAATTATAAAACCCACTTCACCAGCTTTTAAATCTTCCAGACCCTTTGCAAAAGGCATAAACGCGCCTACTTTGAGCACTTCAAAATCTTTTCCATTACTCATAAGTCGGATTTTCATTCCAGGTTTAACATTGCCGTCCACCACTCTGACTAGAATCACAACCCCTTGATAGGGATCAAACCAACTATCAAATATAAGGGCTCTTAAAGTTGACCCCGCTTCTGTCTTGGGAGGAGGAACTTTTTTAACGATGGCTTCCAATATTTCTTCAATTCCAATTTTTTCCTTCGCACTGGCGTACACAGCTTCAGAGGCATCAAGCCCTATGGTGTCTTCAATCTGCTGTTTAACTCCATCGGGATCCGCAGCGGGAAGATCAATTTTATTTAATACCGGAATAATTTCTAAATTATTTTCTATAGCCATGTAGACGTTAGCAAGTGTCTGCGCTTCAACCCCTTGGGAAGCGTCCACTACCAAGATTGCCCCCTCGCAAGCGGCAAGGGAGCGGGATACTTCATATGAAAAATCTACGTGTCCAGGAGTGTCAATGAGGTTCAATTGATATTCGTTACCATTTTTTGCTTTGTAATTTAGGCGCACCGTCTGAGCTTTGATGGTGATACCCCGTTCACGCTCTAGCTCCATATTATCCAGAAACTGATCTTTACGTTCTCGCTGACTGAGTGCGCCGGTAAATTCAATAAGGCCGTCGGCAAGAGTACTTTTACCGTGGTCAATATGGGCTATGATGGAGAAATTCCGGATGTTTTCTAAATTTTGAGACATTCCCTTTTTTATCAACCGGGGTGGGTTTGAAGTCAATTTTTATCGAGATTGCCGCATCGAATGATCCCATTTGGCATGGGAATGGTTTGGTTTACGTCGGTTTGATAAAGTCCCTGATCCACACCAACGTTCCCCGTGATTCCTTCAAATAACTTTTCTGTGAGAATTCTCTCTACTTCTTCCGCCTGATAAAACTCAGATTTGTGTTCGTAAAGGTAAGTTGCAACTAAATATAGATACCGCATTGTGGACGTGCGAGCCAAAACTGCTTCTGGCTTTAAATTAGCTTCTAGCGCTTTTTCTTGTTTCAAAAATCGAGTGACGACGCGTCCTAAATAAGTAACTGGATTCTCTCTCCACACATCATCATTGGTGTCAAAGCGGAGATGGTAACAGGAACTCGCATTTTCTATGAAATCTCCATAGTAGCAAACCTTCATGAGGTCAAAATTGTTTTCAGCACTTGCACGCGCTGTATGTGCCTGAGAGAAAGAATCCTGAATAGTATGAGTAGCGTGACCAAATAAAAAAAGTGCGCTTTTAATATCTCCGGCGTACCAAAGATTCAAACCTTCGGTGGTTGCTCTGACA
>JBBQPV010000406.1:0-2677 GCA_038216925.1 Bdellovibrionia bacterium | reverse complement strand
TAAATCTTTAGCTCCGGTGTCGATGGCAGAACGACTAATAAATTCTGCTTTGGTTAGTTTCGAAATTATTATAGCCAGAGAAGTTTTTCCTGTGCCCGGCGGGCCCCAAAAAATTAAACTGGGAATGTGATCTGCAGTGATTAAATCTTTGAGCTGCGGACCATCATTTATCACTCCAGCTTGTCCAATAAAATGGTCAAAAGAATCTGGGCGCGCACGCTCAGAAAGTGGCTTAGAATTTTTGTGTACGTCAGCGGAGGCCGCGGTAAATAGATCGTCCATGACGACCTATTTACATCGCTGCGCCGTTTTTGACAAAGGCCTTTTCCAAATTTAATATGCGAGGAGTCATGAATATGACAAGTTCGTTCTTTGTTTTTGCTGTATCTTTGTATCTAAACAATGCACCCAGAATAGGAATTTTACTCAAAATTGGAACGCCACTTTCAGATACGTTGACGTCAGAATTATAAATACCGCCCAGCACAATGGTGTCTCCATTTTCAACTAAAACTTGGGCCTTGGCAATTCGCCTATCGACCCCAGGAATGCCACCAATAACTGCACCTTTTAACTCACGAGTGACCTCTATAGCCATAATTACTCCACCATCTACTGTAATTTGAGGCGTGACTTTTAATTCAAGCTTTATGTCCTTAAAGGTTACTGTCTGGATGGCAGGTGTTGTGGCGGTGGCCAAAGTTGTAGAAATAATAGGAAATGAACTAGTTTGCTCAATAGATGCCTCGGTCCGATCAAGGGCAACTATTCTGGGAGATGAAATAAGTTTAATTTGATTTTCAGTTTCTAAAAGTTGCAAAGTGGCATTGAGATTCCCAATGACATCGAAAGTCCCTAACTGCAAATTCAAAGAACTGTTGGAGCCGGCTGCTCCGATAGGATCAGAAGCTATAGTGGGAACGAGGGTCATAGGGCCGGTGTCCCTGGCACCCATACCCACCACAGTGGTTCCTCCGTTGGCATTCCACTTCACACCCACTGATTTTTCAAATGTATCTTTGGCCTCAACAATTTTAGCTTCGATGAGAACTTGCGGGGTCTGAGTATCTAATTTTGAAATCAGGGCTTTAATTTTAGACAAATTTTCTGAGATGTCTGAAACAATGAGAGTATTTGTACGCTTATCTGCAGAAGCCTTTCCCCTCTTAGAAAGTAAGGAATTGGCCTCAGACATAAATTCATCTACTTTGGCATAACTCATGGGGAAAACTTGAACTCTTATGGGTTGCAAATCTTTTTGGGACTCAATTACCCTCAGAGCATTCTGAGAATCCGTAGCCAAGTTTTTCAAACTAGCGATTCGTAAAATTGTTCCGTTTCTCACGTATCCCAATTGTCTAGACTGTAAAACGATTGCTAGAATTTGATCCCAGGGGACCTTTTTTAACTTCATTGTGACCGTACCCTTAACGTCATCATCAAGGATAATATTCATTCCACTTTCCTCAGAAATAAATTTAAACACTTCCCGAATATCTTGATTTGTTACTTCTATAGAAATACGGCGTCCGTAAAATTTTGATTGCCCCAGCAGAAAAGACTCAAAAGATTTATTTTCCATGATACGGCTATCAGCTTTTACAGCGGGTTCACCGGTGTCCATGTTTTGAGATTGATCTTCTTCTTCCTGCATGTCCGACCCATTGTCCTCGTTCATGGCAGAGCGTTTATTTTTTGCCATTGGTTTTGAAACTGTTGACGGAGTTTGTTCGCCGCCACCAGCCGCAGCAATATTGATCGCTCGACCTGACTGAGAAACAGAAGGCTCAACGTCTTCTCTTAGCTGCAAAATAACTCGCGCAATATTTTGGCCACCTGATGATTGATAGGCATTGATGGATGCAATGGCACCAGGAAATTCTTTGGTGTTTAGTGAACGCGTAAACTTCTTTGGAACTTGGGTGTTCTGAAGTTCGATAATAAATTGGTTATTTTTATTGTTTCTTCTAGTTGTATAAGTTACGGGGCGATTAGTTTTAACGACAACAGTGCCGCCATTATCATTTGCCTTGAAATCCAGCGCCGTCATAGTAGCCGGGAATCCCGTATCAGTCGAAGCACCGTTAGACGAGTTATTTTGAGATATGGCTGGAGCCGGAGTCTCATCTAGAGGGGGAGGAGTCTCCATTGGTTTTTGCTGTTTTTGATTTTGAGCTTGCGTGGGGGAGCTAGAAAATTCGTCATTTTTTTGTTGGGTGGAGGCACCCTCTAAGTCTTTTTCATTTGTCTCACCGGAAGCAACCGCATCGGGATTCAATGGATCTGCGGATGCTGCATCTTCTGTGGCGTCTGGAAGTGGCAACGGCTTTGGTTCTTTTGATGCACACTGAACAAGTGTGAAGCCCATTAATATTAGAAAAATAAATTTAAAATAGTACATGTGTCTTCCTCCCTGAAGTCACTCCCCGCCGAGCTTAATCACTTGTGTTTGGTAAGTAATTCTTCCTTCCAAACTCTTGAAACTTTCAATAATAACAATTTCACCTTCGCGAATCCTTGCGACGTATCCATTGTTTCTGCCAACTCTGTCGTTTAACTTTACCACATGTCCGCGACCCGCGGGATCCATAATCATGGCCTTAGGTTGTCGCACATCCCAAATAATTCCCACGAGTTTTAATTGATCTAAATCATATCGCTGAAGTGGAAAAAGTGG
>JBBQPV010000405.1:0-2704 GCA_038216925.1 Bdellovibrionia bacterium | reverse complement strand
TTTCCCGGGATCAAAATAGGCCACGTTCATCCCGTACACTCGAGAAGCTACCTTTTCTAATTCTTGACGTGTGGCTTTCTCAACCGGAATTTGTTCGATGGTGAGCTCGGCGTAAAATTCATCCTGAAGTTTCAACGCTTTGACAATATCAAGACCTACGGCATCATAGTCCTTAGACAAAATTTGGATTAGCTTTCGCAACTCGGCACTAAGCGGGGCCAACTTCATGACTCCTGACCATCGCACCATGGCCTCGTCAATTTGTTTACCGGAAATCGGTTTTTTATGAACTTTACTAATTCTTCTGGCTAAGGAAAGGTCCCCGGCAAAAGAGGCGTTAAAATCTTCTTCTGTTGTTGTGCCAATGAGCTTAATTGACCCATCAGCCAAGTGCGGTTTAATCATTTGGAAAAAGTCGTTGGAATTTCCCTGATAAGTTCCGCTTCCCCTGAGTAAGTGAGCTTCATCCAACACAAGGATCACGTCACTATTTTTGGCATATTTTATTAACGCATTAATTCTGGATTCATAAGTTCCAACAAACCGGGTTCCCGCGGATACTTCACTATGATCAATTCCAATAAATTCAGTCCACTTTGGAATTTCAGGATATTTTCCCAGTTTGACATCTTTGATGAAGGCCCTCATCAATTCAGTTTTTCCAGAACCGGAGTCTCCGGTTATAAACATACTTCCTGCCTGTTTCTTTATTAAAGAACGGCGGAGGTCCTTTATTTCCTCAGGGTCGGTGACATCAAACATCACATTAGAGTTCAGAACATCCTTGGCGTAGTCAATAAAGTGTGTATCAACAACGTCGCCGATAGTCGTTTTCTCTCCATTGTCTCCGGGCGCCTTAGTTGTGCGATCCGGGTGTCTGGGAAACTTCCAAGGGGAAACTGAATTGTCTAGTTTCTTCAAATCAAAGGCTTTGGCTATTCCGCCGATAGTTAAATTCGCTCCTTCAATTTTGTATTTAATTGGCTCTTCAAGTTTTTCTTCTGTAACCAATGCTTTCCCGTCATCTCTGAAGACCGCCACTATAGAACTTCCGTTCATTGCCGGATCAGCATAGGGCAGCAAAAAAATGCCGTGCCATTTTCCTTCAAATACAAAGTAGTCGAAGGGCCAAGTCGCGACACCGTCTATATTTGCAAAAGTAACTTTGGGTAATTCTAATTTATGGACGTCACCCAGCTGATTGACAAAGTAGAGTCCATCGCCAGTTTCAATAAGTTGGAAAGAAGCTTTTGACGGGTCAAATCTCATCCAAATGTTTAATGAGGGGCCGCTATCGATTTTATAATTTTTAAACCACTGACTCTCACTGAAACCAGTATTAACCGTAAATTGCTCAATCCGTGAATTGTCTATGCCAGTGATAGGCTCCGTTCCACCCGGCTTTTTCAAAAATACACCAGTACCGGGAACTATTTCCAAAGAGTTTCCGTTTGCAAACTCATAATGAAACTGTTTTGGGATTTGCGGCGCGGCCTCAGAGGCTGTCTCATCACATAGAACCGATGCCGACGTTAATGTTAAAATAAAAGAAAGGACTACACGGACCGTTACGGAATTAAAATGCACAGATTCTCCCCATCGATACAAACTAAATTCTGACTTAATCTGTAATTCTTGTGGGGTACTTTCGTCAAATCATTAAATTGATACTGAAATAATCACACACTATTCATTGGCTTCAATCTCGCAGTCCACAGAGTCTGGGGAACCGTTATGGGAAACCAAAGCGTCTTCCATTGCAGTGGGCGGTGCGGGTTTCTGTAAATCAGAACTTATACTTCGCAAATCTTGTTTTTGGATCTCAGAGATTTCACGGGGTGCAGAATTCAAACGTGCGCAGGCAGGCCCACGGTCCCCTGCTTGAACTGATGTGGTAACTAATAAAATCAAACTCAAAAGAACTAAAGCTTTCATAATAGATCACTCCCCTTACCGTGTATAAAAGAGCATATCCTGGGCCACGGCGGAAGCAATCTAGTGCCAGCAAATTGCAAACCCCTTTGACATCCGCCAATGTTTTAACGAAATTAATGACATTTTCCCTCTTATATGTTTCTCTCCGTCCACGTTAAATTTCAATCCAGGAGTACATATGTCCATATCAAAATTTTTAGTTTTAGGAGCTTTAGTTGCTTCATTTTCAACTGTTGCGATTGCTCAAACTGCTGTAGTCACGTCACAAAGCACAATCAGCGCAATCGGAGAAGCTGAAATCTCCATTGACCCTACCAAGGCAGACTACAGCGTTACTGTTGTCGCTCGCGGTCAGAGCGTGAAAGAAGCGCTATCAAATAACGCCGTCGCTTCCAAAAAATTTATGGATGTTTTATCAAATAAATTCCGTACAGAAAAAACAGACATTAGAAATCAGGTGACAACCGAACGGGAAATTAACTACGAAGTTAAACCTGCAAAAGTTATTGGATATAAAGCCACAAACAGCATTGTAATCACTGTACGTGATTTAAATGCTCTCGGACCCATGATTGATGAAGTTGGGGCGGTTGGAGCGGAGTCAGGTTACATCTCTTATGGATTACTGGATAAAAAAGCTCCCAAGTCCTCAGCCTTGAGCGCAGCTGCAGAAGATGCACGTGCCAATGCCGATTCCCTTTTAAAACCTTACGGTAAAAAATCCGGAGCTGTTTTAGCAGTGATTCAATCTGGCGCGCAAGCTCGCCCA
>JBBQPV010000404.1:0-2711 GCA_038216925.1 Bdellovibrionia bacterium | reverse complement strand
ATCTTCCCAAGGGATTTCATATGTGGTCCAGGGGCAGTGGGACAACTCTATAAATGCTTGTAGGATTCAGTTTAATTAGTTTGATTTTTTCTTTAAATAATTTCGACCAATGAATTTATCTACTCGAGGGATACATTTTGTAAGGTCGTCTCCCGGAATATTTTTTTCATCTACGGCGGGATTCCCTCTGATTTCAGCCTTATTGCCTTTGTCATCGGCGATTAGCCAGAAACTATTTTGCTGATACGTACTCACTTTCATATCAACTATCTTTTTTCCTTCACAACTTATCCCTTTAGTTTCAAGTCCACCGGCGCCACCCTCAACACATACACCTGTATATTTGCACTCGGTTTCCTTTTCAATATTTTGAGAATTTAACAATTTAGTTTCAAAGGAAAAAATAATTCCAGAACCTTGCCCGGTTGCCGCCGGAGGAACCTTAAACGTCCCATCATAAAAATTTCTAAATTCAATGGGAATTTGGAACACAACGGTGCGCACCACTTTTGGCAGCCCACCTAAATCCTTTCCATTCCCGGTTGCAACCCCCATGTGAAGATCTCTATCACGCCGAGGAACTCTTCTGAGACCCTTAGGACCATGAATACTCATAATCACCGATAATGGCTTATCTCCGGATTTAACAAGCAACACCTCTCCACTAGAGTCCTTTAAATAGAATGCCCCAGTAATAACGGTCAGCTGCTCAGGAAACTTCTCAACGTCATGAGGATCAGCATAGCTAAGGACAGGAAGGGAAAAAACCAGTAAAATTAAAAGACTTTTCATACTTTTAACCTTAGCAATGACAATGCCAAGTTACAAAATAGGTGCTGAACGGCGGAGGGCCATCCAAATTTCGTAGTATCGCCAAGCGTATAATGATTTTGAATCCTCATCATGGTGATCAGGCTTTAATATAAGATTTCCCGTTTTACTGAGAACTTCCCTTACAGATTTGTTCTGGTTTAATTTGGCTTTCATGACATCAACAATTAACAAATAAAACGGGCTCTCACCCCGCTGTTTATAAATCAATTTTTCTCTTCAAAAGTAACCCAATCGATTCCCATTTTTTTCATATTCTCACTGGCCAAATCGCCAGCGGCTTTAGCCTCAAATGCTGTCATACCTTCAACATCATGCCTTTTATGAGCCCAGTGGACACCGGGTGCTAAGGCTCTTTCATCTTTCTCATTTTCTGGATATTTGGTGGCTTGCCAAAAGCCTTCTATACTGGCGTAGGGTTTTCCGTGATAGTTAAATGAAGTTGCGGCAAAATTAGAAAGTATTCCTAATTCATTTCTCTTCGATAATATAACTTCTCCGTATGCAGCTTCGTCAGGAAATATTTCCCAAGATGGAGCACCGGCCCTGTCTATTTTTTCCCACCAAATAGAGGGATACGGAGGCTTGTGCGGAGGGGGATTTTTTTGAACCGCAAAGAGGTGACTTGAGACAATTATAAAAATTAAAACACCTTTAAAAAACATAGCCCAAAAATAAGACAAAGTTTGTCTCATTGTCCATCTTTTACAAAAAAGCCGACCATTAACCTTCTTACTTCGCCCCTAACAGTGGCCATGTGATTGCATAAGAATTCTCACATGAACTCCTTGTTAAGGTCTCTTGTCTTAGGATTATTTCTAATTTCGTCATTGGCCAGTGCTAAATTAAATTTGCTTCAGGAAGTCGATAAAGGTCTTTGGCGTGGCAGTCAGCCAAAAACTGAAGATGATTTTAGACAGCTTAAAAAAATGGGTATCAAAGTTATTGTTAATATTCAAAGACCAGACGATAAGTCCGTTGAAGCGGAAAAGGCCTTGGCGGAAAAATACGGAATTGAATTTAGCCACCTTCCCCTAGTTGCCACCGGCTATCCCGATGATAAGGAAATGAATCTGATTTTTAAAGAAATTGAAGACCGAGAAAACTATCCCGTTTACTTTCATTGTACGTTGGGGCGCGACCGCACTGGGCTAGTTGCAGCCTTGTACCGTGTTTTTGTTCAACACTGGACAGCTGCAAAAGCTTACAAAGAATGGACGGACATGGGATTTAGTTCTAAGTTCCTGGTTAATCTAGACAAATATTTTCGAGATAAAACTGGGTTTGCCAAATCAAAAGGGACCTGCGCCGCAATGACAGCTGCAGTCAAATAAGACAGCGACCTTAAAATATCTTGCAATCCTGATCTGAGTGACAATACCATGGCCCCCAAAAGGGGAAATACATGAGACTTAAATACTTTATCTTTATTTCGGTTTTACTAGTGACAGGTGCTTCATATGCAGGTCGGACGATATCCTGTGAGGATCGCCTCACTCAGATGGGTAAAAAATTAGGGGAAGTTTGTTCAAATGAAAACCTGCTCCTCCAATTTCCAGAAATTATCTATAATTGCATCGTAGAATTCCACATTGAGCCGGAAAAATGGTTCTCAAAAGCACATGAGCTCAAAATTAATCCTAATTATTTCTGCGCAGGAGAGCGGCCGATCACAAGAGCGGCGCAAGTCCGACCGGAATTTGTTGGTCCGCTTTTGAAAGTGGGCGCGAATCCAAATTCTTATGATGGACACTGTAGAACGCCTTCAAGTTGGTCTGCTCAATTGGGTCGACTGGATACATTAAAAATTCTCGCCGAAGCCGGTGCCAACGTAACAGCTCATGTAGGGTTTCGGATGGATCAGAACGGAAATTGTACAC
>JBBQPV010000403.1:0-2716 GCA_038216925.1 Bdellovibrionia bacterium | reverse complement strand
TGACATCCCCTAACACAAATTGGATCTTTTCATTCTGAGGCATAAAATATTTTATGATTGAACTTGTTAGTTCAAGGGATGTGGGACTGATGTCAATGGCCACAGCACTTTTTAAATTGTCTAATTTAGAAAGTGCGTATTCAAGGAATAGACCGTGGCCAGGTCCAATTTCTAAATATGTTGAGACGTCTCCGGAGATTCTATTAATGGCAGTTTTAAAAAAACTAAACATGGAATAATGGGTGGACCAAAGGAACTGAGACATGCCCAATCCCACCATGTAAGATAACATTTCAGTTTCGCTTTCATAGACTGCCTGTTTTGCTTGAACTGCGGAGGTCACCGGATACTTTCCCGTACGAAGAAAATCAACTTGGCACCGGAGCATATCGCTGCACATTTTTAAATAGGCGTCAATGGCGTAGTCTATTTTTATTCCACGTTTTAACAAATAGGAACTGTAACGATTTGTAAAATCATTGGCTTCCTGAAAAAACGATTCTCCGTTTGTAGCAAGATAGGCGGCAAGTTTCTTTCGTTGAAATGGGGAACGGGCACCAATGCGATCTACAACACCTTGAAAATTCATCAAGTCTTCTTATTTTGATCATTGAATTCGCGGCGGAGTAAAGAAAGTTGATGGACATCCTGATACTTGCCGTTTTTAAAATAATAGTCTCTAGAAATTCCCTCTGGGCTAAATCCTAAAATTCTGACATACAATTCGGCCAATTCTTTGGCAGTGGTTCCGCCATAGATGCGATTCATATTGAGTTGATCAAAAGCATGGCAAATCATCAACCGATTGGCTTCTACAAAGTTTTTCATATTTTGGTATTTTTTCTCCCCAATCAGTCCACCAATTTCACACTTTCGATGAAGATAATCGATATTGGTGAGTGAAACTATTCCGATGAGAATTTGGTCTTCTTTGTGGAAGATGCCTACTTGGAGCTTGGAATTGTTACCGTTGATTTCATTGCGAAAAAAGTTTATTTGATCTAACGAGCTGTTGGGGAAATAATGTTTCTGTGTCTGATTCATCTGTTCTTCATCATTGAACCACTTATACCAATTTGATTTTTCAGCAATTTCTTCTGTTAGAACTACTAAATCAATCAAGTCGCCTTTAATGAATACATCGTAATTAAGCATGGTTTCTTCCAATCAATTATTTAGGTTCGATACTATCTGCTCACTAAAATCAAGAAGCGCAAGATCGCTATACTTGGGACCAACTATTTGCAAACCAAAAGGCAAGCCATGTTCCGTAGAATAAAATGCAGGGACACTTAAAACGGGATAGCCAAAAAACGTCCAGATAAGGCATGTATCTTCTTTCTCTTCCTGTCGCATATTTTCGTTTCCTTTAAGTCCGATACGTGGGGCTGCCGATGCTGTGGAGGGAGTGAGTAGGAAGTCATAAGACTGCATAACCGCATCAAACCTTGTTCGATACTCCGGCTGTTTTTTTAAAGCATTCATGTATTCTTCCGTGGAAATTTTATTGCCCAATGTAATCATGTCAGACATGACTGGACTCATAGCGCTGCCCCGCTTAGCCTCGCCTTTAAAATAATATGATAGTGCTTTACAGTAAATGATATCTTGAAGTTCATGAATCTCATTTATAAACCCGATGCCATCCACCAAAGAGATCTCTGTATTTTTGTTAGTGATTTTTTTTACAGCTGCTTCAAAATCATCTTTTACGTATGAATCGTATTTTGAATATCCTCTAAATTGCTCAGTAATGATGCCAATTTTAAGTTTTGATTTCTCCTTAAAGAGTTTTGAAAGTTTAAAATAATTTTTTGCATTAGGATATTGAGGGTCTTTTTGGAATGAAGCCAAAAACGTCTTTCGTATCCCGTAAATGTCTGATCCTAAAAGTCCTATGGTGTCCAAGGTGTCGGTAGTTTTTAAAGTGCCCGTTCTATCAAATGCCCCAAACGAGGGTTTAAAGCCGTATACTCCGCAAAAACTCGCGGGGCGAACAATTGAACCCGCTGTTTGAGTGCCTAGGCAAATAGGCAGAGCGCCGCTGGCCACAGCTACCGCTGAGCCCGCTGATGATGTTCCAGTGATATGCTCGGGATTGTGTGGATTAATCGTTTTACCTGCCTGGATATAGTGCACGGCAAATTCTGCCGTAGTTGTTTTAGAAAAAATAATTCCACCCGCGTCGGCGATTTCATCGACAACTCTTGCATTGTTTCCAGCTTTGAAACCTTTCCAGATCTCGCTACCCATTTCAGTTGGCAAAACTTTTGTATTGAAGACATCCTTTACCCCGAATGGAATACCAAATAATTCTCGATTTCTAATGGCCCATTTCTCATCAATCTGGGAAAAAATAAAATTTTTATCAAAGTGTTCAGAAAACATATATTTTTTATTGAGAGCTGTATAACGGTCTATAAATCCAGAATAGAAAGTTTTGAGTTCGTCAGGACTTCCAAAACTAGAAATGGTGCCTTCAAGATTCTTATAGTCGCTAGTTCGAACTTCTGGAAATCTAATCACATGTCGCCCAGTTTCATAGCATAAGTGCTTTTGGTTCTAGCTTCTTTAATAATTTTCTCAAACTCTTCTTCAGTGAAGCCTGTTATTTTAAGATAATAGTCTAAGGCATGTGGTCTTTGAGTATCATATTCCTTAGCGAGGGCAAAACCTTCTTCTCGGGTTATCAGTCCGCGTTTGACGTCAGTAGAGG
>JBBQPV010000402.1:0-2719 GCA_038216925.1 Bdellovibrionia bacterium | reverse complement strand
AATACTAAGGAAAATGTAAGAGTTATAACTAATGATTTCAGAAACCGCTTCATAGGCCACCCACGATTAAAAGTTTGGAATATGAGTTGTCATAGCAGTAACCGCGCCAATCAAAGGTACCGGGTTACTTTCGCGGAATTTGGGAAATACTAAAAGGTACCTGCTTACTTTTGGCCGGGAAAGTAACCCGGTACCTTACGGCGCTCGCATTGAAGGGGCCGCAGTTGTATCCATGGCTTTTTTAGCCCAAGGTTCCAAATAACCGGTCAGGCTGGGCGGAAAGAAATAACAAAGGTAATATCCTGCCAAACTGTATTCTTTAGTACAGTTCTGCAGTTCCTTTTTTCTTTCTCCAACACATGTTGCGACTATTCTTGAATCCTCATCAGAACCGTGAACCAGAGACTTTAATTTTCCAAAAAAACGCTCGTCGGTAATGGTTTTATTTTCCTTACATGAGGCAGTTTTTTTCTTCGCCGCTAATTCTCGATAAGGAATTTTCAACTGCTCCAGGCGTTCTTCCATTACCTTTCTTTCAAAGACGCAGGTATCTCTTTGTTTTGCGATATCTTCGCATATTCCCGCATCCCACAAACCAAGACTCACAAACATAATTGCCCACGCCCATCTGCTCTTTAAACCCCCAACTGTCATGACCATTACACTTGTCCCAATACCAGCGGGAAGGGCTAACCGCAAAAGACTGGGGGCATCGTCCTCGGCCATCGCCGTGGAATAGAGTATTTCCACTTTGGAGGTGTGTCGGGGAGATTCTTCAGGTAACACGTCTAAAATAAGTTTCCAGCGTTCCGCCATATTTGCAGCTTTTGAAAGGTTGACGGTTTTTCCATTAATAGAATAGGTCTCATCAAGAATGGAAATAATTTTCATTGGCAAAAGATGTCCGTCCGCTTCAAAATTTAATACATCTCCGTCCACGGTTATTTTTGGTACTGACTTTTTTCCCAATATTTTTAAATTAGCTTCCAGTGATTCATAACCTTCCGCCGGAAGTTTATTTTTCATCGCCTTAAGCAAATTTTGTGAATTTTGATGTGCCCGAAAGGTTGTCAGGATTTGATTTAAGGAGCCTCGGTCCGCTGGCGTCATATCAGCAAAGACTTGGAGTGGAAAAGCGACTGCTAAATTTATGATTATGACTAGCTTTCGAAGTAAGTGCATCTTTCAAATCCTTTCAAAATGTATCTCTAGATTGATGGTAAAGAACTGACACCAATAGGTCAACATGGCCAAGGTACCGGGTTACTTTTGCGGCCTAAAGTAACCCGGTACCTTTAGTTGCCTTTGGTCTAGGTTTGTGTTTATAAATAAGTTGTTTAAAACTTAGAGGAGGTTCTATGGATTTGGTGAGTTTACTTATTGTGGTGATTGTTTTCGGCCTTGTGGCTTGGCTTATTCTATCGGTCATTCCCATGCCCGGACCATTTAAGACAATTGCGCTGGTGATTTTAGTCATCATTATGATTGCTTATCTTTTGGACGGACATAACCTGGGGCATCTTAGATTTATTAAATAAGGACAAGCAGTAAAAGAATATTTTAAAACAAATGCTGTAACTTCTCAAAAATCTCGCCAATACTGGCGCCATATAAATGATAGGCCGCTGCAACCCCAGAACCTGCAGCTAGTAAAACTCGAGCGGTTTTGTCGGCGGGGCTCTCTTGGTAAAACAGGGACAGTTCTCCAAGCTTTGCAGCGGTTCGATCCGCTGATTCCATCTTTTCATAAAAAGCGGCAAGTTTTGGTCGTGAGTCTTTATAAGTATTAACAAATTCTCTAATTTGATTCCAGGTAGGCTCTGCGTTGACCAGGCGAGAAAAAACGAGAAGTAGCTCATTCTTTGAAGATTTGGCATTAAGTTCCCGTAACAAATTAAGTCTAGTCTCTACTTTATCCGCAGAAATATTCATCACCCGTTCTACGTCAAAATAATAACGATCCCTTAAGTACACGTCGTAGCTTAACCCTATAATCTCAGATACTGGCTTTCTCAGACTGGGCGGTAATGTGTAGACTAATTTTCTCACACCGTTCAGAAGCGGATACCCAATGGAAATCACCGCAAGCCTTTTTTCGCTTGAATCATCGGCCTTCAGTTTTGCCAATAAGGCTTCCGGGGATTTTCTGAAAAAAAGTTTTATATCTTGTAAAGGCACTTGCTCTTGAGGCAAATCCAATCCAGGAAAAAGTGTGGCCATATTCCTGATGGTGAGCGCATTTAAAACTGTATGGGCAGTTTTCAAAACAGTAGGGGATGGTGGGGGCAATAAAAGTTCCAAGCCTTCCAATTTAGTTCGGATGAAAACATATTCTCCGTAATTCTCACCGAATACTTTTAAGAGTTCCTCTCGGTGCATGGCAAGGCGTAAAATATCCTCATTATTAGACAAGAATTTCAGATCGTGATCGATTTTCAAAATAGTCAGATAAGCATGTTCCACATCTCTAAAAATATGTCTGTACATGTCTATGGCAGAGGACGCTTCCCCATAAGCAAGATACATTTGTAAAAGTTGTTCACGGCGGCGCATCTCCACGACGCTCTTTCTTTCAATTTGACCGTTAAATCGCCTTAATTTTTGAACAGATTTTTCCAACTTTTCAATTTCGGCTTTCATTTCACGTGCAGAGACGTGATCCAGATTAAGATACTTCAACACACGTTCTGGACAACCGGATTTTTCTTCTCCCAGAAGC
>JBBQPV010000401.1:0-2719 GCA_038216925.1 Bdellovibrionia bacterium | reverse complement strand
TCCCATTACTCCAACTGTTCGCACAGGTAATAAAACAACACAGGCCTGCCAGATTTTGTCATAAAGATTATGTTTCCTCAATTCTGAGGTAAAAATATAATCTGCTTTTTTTAAAATTTCTAAATCGGTTTTATTTACTTCCCCTAAAATCCTAATTCCTAATCCGGGCCCAGGGAATGGATGCCGTCCTAATAACTTTTCACTGATGCCAAGTTCCCGTCCAATTTTTCTTACTTCATCTTTAAAAAGTTCTCTCAGTGGTTCAACTAATTTAAGATTCATTTTTTCCGGGAGCCCACCAACATTATGGTGACTCTTAATGGTCACACTTTTTCCTGTAACACTGACACTTTCAATAACGTCTGGATAAAGAGTGCCTTGGGCTAACCACTCACAGGGATTTTGTTTTACAGCCTTTTCAAAAACTTCTATGAAAACGCGGCCAATGACCTTTCTTTTTTCTTCCGGATCGGTTTTATTTTTTAATTCCCTCAAAAATTCTTCTTCAGCAAAGACAGCTTTTACTTTAAGTCCCATTTCTGCATAGGCAGTAACCACTTCATCAGCTTCCCGCTCTCGCATCAGTCCAGTGTCCACAAAAACGCACCACACTCGGTCAGCACCTAACGCTTTCACTAAAAGACTTGCCGTGACGGTAGAATCAACTCCGCCACTTAGCGCACACAGGACCTTGTCAGTGGGCCCTACTTTATCTTGGATCCCTTTTACCAGATGCTCAACCAGGTGTTTCCCGGACCAACTGGGAGAGGCTTTGCAGTTATTAAACAAAAATTCTTCTATAATTTTGATTCCGTTTTCCGTGTGAGACACTTCCGGATGAAACTGCAGACCCAAAAAACCTTTTCCGATATTTTTATTTTCCAGAGCAGCGATCATTTCATTTTCAGAACGAGCGGTGACCTCTGATCCTGGAGGGGCTACCGATACAAAATCCCCATGACTCATCCACACTTTTTGTTTCTTTTTTGTTTTACCCCAATTTATGAAATTCTCCCCGTACTCCCTATGATGAGACGCCTCTACTGTACCTCCAAATTCAGAAGCCAATAAGTGAAGACCGTAACAAATGCCAAGGACTGGAAATTCTTCTACTAAAGCTTTTAGATCCCCTCGCGTGGGGCAGCCCTTATCATAGATACTTGAGGGTCCACCGCTCAGAATAACGCCGTAAGGATTTTTTTCTTTTAATTTTTCTAAAGAAATGTCATGGGGTAAAATTTCACTGAATACACCAAGCTCCCGCACTCGTCTGGCGATGAGTTGGGTAAACTGGGAACCAAAATCTAAAATGGCTATGCCACGGGTGGCCATTGATTAAACTATTCCAATCTGTAGTTGGGAGCTTCCTTAGTAATGATGACGTCATGCACGTGAGATTCTCTCAAACCTTGTTGAGTGATCTTCACAAACTGCGCACGCTTCTGAAGTTCGGAAATATCTTTTGCCCCCAAGTAACCCATTCCCGATCTCAAACCGCCACTGAGCTGATGTAAAATTGAACTTAGCGTCCCTTTATAAGGAACCTTTCCCTCAATTCCTTCCGGCACCAATTTATCATCGTGATCAACAGTACTTTGAAAATACCGATCTTTTGATCCACGTTTCATGGCACCCAGAGATCCCATGCCTCGATACACTTTATATGTGCGTCCTTGATACAAAATCATTTCACCGGGGCTTTCATCAGTCCCAGCAATGGCATTTCCTAACATGACGGTGCTGGCACCTAAGGCTAAAGCTTTTGTGACATCACCGGAAAATTTAATTCCACCGTCTGCGATAATTGTTTTTTTCTTTTTCAAGGCTTGTTTAGCGCAGTCCATAATGGCCGTCACTTGAGGCACACCCACCCCAGCAACTATTCTAGTGGTGCAAATACTACCGGGGCCTATTCCAACTTTGACTACATCCGCACCCGCTTCTATCAGCGCATCAGTACCCTCACCGGTCGCCACGTTTCCGCCTACAATCACCGTGTCTTTAAAAGTTTTCCTGGCCCATTTAACTTGAAGAAGTACATTCTTTGAATGCCCATGAGCTGTGTCTATCACAAGTACATCACAACCTGAGGCAACAAGAGCCTCTGCTCTTTCATTAGATTTTTTGTCCACACCAATGGCTGCTCCAACCAGTAATCGTCCGCGACGATCTTTACTTGCATTTGGAAACGCTCGTGCCTTTTCAATGTCTTTAATTGTAATGAGTCCCTTGAGTCGCCCTTTGGCATCCACCACAGGCAATTTTTCAATACGATGTTTTTGAAGAATAACCTTGGCTTGTTCTAAACTTGTGCCTTCAGGGGCGGTGACCAAATTATCTTTAGTCATGATTTTAGAAATGGGCTGATCCACATTAGTTTCAAATCTCAAATCTCTGTTGGTTAAAATTCCAACCAGTTTTCCTTCTTTAGTAATGGGCACACCGCTAATAGTGTACTTCTTCATGAGTTCTAATGCTTGATGAACACTTCTGTCTGGTGGGAGAGTGATAGGATCCGTGATCATGCCACTTTCATATTTTTTTACTTTTTCAACTTCATGTGCTTGCTCTTCTGCCGTCATGTTTTTATGGATTACCCCTAAGCCGCCCTCTTGGGCCATGATTCTTGCGATTTTACTTTCTGTCACCGTGTCCATGGCCGCTGAAATCATGTGTAAATACAAAGTAATGTCTCGAGCAAAAAAAGACTCACACTTTA
>JBBQPV010000400.1:0-2734 GCA_038216925.1 Bdellovibrionia bacterium | reverse complement strand
TATCAGCTCCACTAGTCCCCTGGTGTTAAGGAGAAAACCTAAATATAAAGCTCTGGACTTTGTTTGTCCAGCCCATCGCCCACCAATAAAGCCGCCTCCCACTTTCCCTAGCATGGCTATAAAAATAATTCCTAGACAAATCATGAGATCATCACGGGTGTTAAGGAGTTTAACTTCCGTTCGAAGTCCCGATAGAGCAAAAAACATCGGCAGTAAAAAAGTCTTAACGGTCCACTTGATAGGCCCCAATGACGGCAAAACTTTACGGTACTTACCGGAAAACAAAAGGCCAAGAAAGAATCCGCCGAAGGCAATAAACAAAACGGGCTTAATAACTCCCACTATTAAAGCAATAAATACCCAGCACCAAACGTCATTGATGACAGCGCTACTGAGAGCCAGCGTCCCAAGTTTACTGACCAAAAGTCCTTTTTCCTCCAGAATTCTTGCTAAAACAGGGAAGGCTGTGACAGAAAAAGCCAAGGCTATAAATAGCTGAAAGGTTAAAGGAAACTGATCTGGAGGCGCGTAACTGGCTAAGAACGTCATTGCGGCTATAAAGCCCAATGTAAACGGAAGCAAGATACTTGCTCCGGTAACTTTTAAAATTTCCCGTTTAGAATTTTTAAATTGGGAGAAATCTGATTCCGTGCCCAATATAAATAGATAAAGAATAATACCTGTTTCAGCAACCCAGCGGAGACTACTTAGAACCTCGGGGGAAAAATTAAAACCTAAGACCGATGGTCCCAAAATAAGGCCGCCGACAATTTCGCCCATAACAACGGGTTGCTTTACCTTTAAAAATAAATAGCCGCATAAATGCGAAATTGCAAAAATGAACAAAAATGACAATATGACCATGAGATAAATGATGGCACGTCGATCTACTTGTTACAACCAACTTAGCGATTTGGTCGCTTTTGGTCACTTTCCATTGTCCAATTATTGGAAGCCTTAAGTATTCAACATAACAGTAGTTTTTGAACCACCAGTTAAATTGGCTACGGTCTATTCAAAAAATGAAGCTTTGAGGCCATGGCCAGCCTTGCAAGTAAAAAGGAGAGTTAGAAACATTATAGAGGAGAGAATATGAAAAAATTAATTTATGGAATAGTGTTGTTAATATCTGTGAGTTCATCGGCACAAGTTCACTTGACCGCCGTTGGATCGACTGAGTCTGCCGAAGCTCCAAATTATATTGCAATAGACTCCTCCAACTACGTTTATCTTTGGAGACCAAATTTAAATCATGGTAGGTCCGGAATGTTTCTGCTCAATTGTCCCAGAGAGGTCTCCATAAGCGATCTAACGTGTACCAGAATGGCAGACCGCACTACTGTGAAGTTTTCTCAAGATCCCAGAAATTTAGCCCGTGGAATGCACATCCATGTTCAGATGACTGAGTTTGGTAAGGAGCTTGATGTAATATATGATGGGATCTCACACTGACGATGAGGCCGCCAGGAGCGGCCTTATATGTTTTCGTGTGATGGGATCTGAAAAATGGAAAAAGTAGCCATCAAGAAAGTAGTGAACTGTAGTGACAGTAATTGATCCCACTAACAAAGACCGCCTTAACGTGGCGTGGTGTCTAAAAAATCCAGCTAGGCTATGAAGAATGAGAAGCGCCTCCCGATTGGAAAATGAAAGTATAATAATGAGTAAAATCCATAGCGCCGATGCGGTTAAAAAAAGACTTGGATTTTCCTTTTTCGATTTTTTGACAATGTTCTTACAAACAAAAAAATATTCAAAATTATGAGTCACATTCATCCCCGCCTTTAATATGACCGATAGAGGTGAAAATGTAATGAGGAGAAGTCTCATATTGAACAGAAACTTCTTTTTTCTTTGTTTTTTGGAATGGAAACTGGAAGTCCAGAAAATAGCAAAAACCAATGGAAGGCTCCCTATCAAAAATAGCGCGTACTCACGGGGGGTGAAATCAAAAAGCAAAAAATAGGTAGCACCTACCGTACCTAAAGGGATAAGTATTTTGTACAGAATTCTTTCACGGGCGAGAGCAGTTTTCAGAGGCTGACTTGCCGGTCCATTAATATCATCACTTTCTTGGTTGAGAAGAACAGACAGGCCAAAATACTGGCTAAATGTATGCCAGAACGTAATGAGCCAAAAGCAAACCCAAAGAAGTTTATCAGTATTTATGCTGTGTAAAAGTTCGTATTGCCACATTGTTTTAGATCTGGAAAGAAAGTAAAAAATCCAGAAGGCCGTCACCGTGAATGCGATGACCTTCCATTGAAATGTATAGTTTTTTTTATTCACTTCGAATTGGTCCTTACGCCACTTTTTAAATTCGGGTAGAAAGATCAATGGGAAGCTGAAAGCGTTATGTGCTTTTTGAAGTCCTACTATTAATACAAAGAACTTGATGTAGTTTCGGGAGTTACTATCAATCAATATCCCGCAAAGTCGAAGTGAGACGGCCAGGATTAAAATTACAATGGGAATGCCTAAGAATATAAATTCATCATGCTTTGTTAAAAAATTGGAAGATTGTCTTACCGGGGCATCCATTGGTGTAATTATATGAAAATCTTTGAAGGCAGATAAGTCTAGAAGTTTATTGCATTTGATTTGGCGGAGAAGGGGGGACTCGAACCCCCAAGCCCTTGCGGGCGCCAGATTTCGAGTCTGGTACCTTACCAATTAGGATACCTCTCCCAAGCTCGAATGGAATTTGGTTCTATTCTTTTACCTGAAGTTAATC
>JBBQPV010000399.1:0-2736 GCA_038216925.1 Bdellovibrionia bacterium | reverse complement strand
GGTGCGTAGTCTCTTCAGTGCAGGGCTGAGATCTTTTCCGGTCAAGTTTGACTTTTGAAATTCGACGGGAAGAACTCCCTCTTTTTTTAGGATTTCTATTTCCTGCTGCTGACCTAAAATCGCTGAGTAAATGATTTCATCGCCAGACCGAGCTGCAACGGCATAGGGGGTTTGAAGGCCAAGGAATAATGTACAAAATACTATAGCAAGAAATGAGTGACTTCTTTTTTTGAAAGAATCCACCCCAGGTTTTGAATTAATTTCTTCTAAATACACTGCGTAACTCCCCTCATCCCGACCTAGAGGGTGAATTGCAAACAAAAGGCCAAATTAGAAACTAATTTTTTCGGAAAGGTTGCGCCAAGTGATATTTCGATTTTTAAGGTCTATGACAATGCCGCGTCTGCGCATTACAGATTTTTCCAATATTAAATTTGATGAGGCAGCCTCGATAGTGTCATTTTCCAAATACAGCTGAATTGACTTTTCAGGTGGCATTCCGTTCAAAGCCACAGTGCGTTTACCAGAAGAAGCGTCCTTGATTTCGACGATGGAATTTGTGAGTAGGTTTAGGATGCCGTTTTTATATGATGCCGTCTTTGCAAGGAGGCGAATATCAAAGTTCTTAATACTCAAATTTATAGACACATTCGTAAGTTCATCAAAGAGGACTTCTTTTAAAGAATCCTGACCATGAACTAAAATTGAATAGTGCCTTTCTGCAAGCTGAGCCTGCCTTCTGAAGCCTTTGATTTCATACTTCGCCTCTGAAAGTCCCGAAGCTTCAACTGTTAAAGAACACGTGAGTAATAAGATAAAAATGACCGCTAATTTCATTGGTCAATCAAGCCATATAAGTGCATATAGAATCTATGGAAAAAACTCTATATGAAGAAAATCTCGGCGTCATTGAGGTTCACGGGAAAGACGCTAAAGACTTTCTTCATCGTCTCACTTCACAGGATTTTAAGAATTTCAATGAAGGGGATGTGAAAAATGCGGCCTTACTGACCGCCAATTCCCAAATTCAGTTCTTATTCACCGCTACTTTAAATTTAGGAATTTTTTCACTCTCCATAGAACAGGCCTATGTGTCTGCTTTACACGTGGCTCTTGAGAAACTTCATTTTGCAGAGGACTTGAGTTTTAAAACCAGTGAACCCTCAGAACAGCCTTCCCGACTGACCGAACCTGAACGTATTGAAAAAGGGCTGTGGAAGTTTGGAATGGACATTACGGAGAAGAATCTCATTCTGGAAGCTCCGGCAAACTCATATGTTCATAGAGACAAAGGCTGTTACCCAGGGCAAGAGGTGGTGGAGAGAGTCTTCACATATGGCCAGGTGGCAAAAAAGTTAATGAAAATACAATTAAATGAACCGTTGAAGGCTGGAGAAAATCTCAGTGCCGGTGGAAAAGTCATTGGTAAAATCACATCTGCGCACGGTGTACATGCATTTGGGTTTGTTCATAAAACCCATTATAAAAATCTTACTAAAATAGACCAGGGGCAGATTTTTGACGTGGGTGATCATTTCTAGGGTTGCAAAAAAATAAATATCCAAGCATATTCCAGATATGAAGAATTTAATGTTTCTTGCAGTTGCTTTGTTCGTCACCGCCAATGCCCAGGCTCAAAATGGAGAAGGGTGTATTTCTAAAATTGGCCACGCTGAAAATTGGAAAATCCTTGAACCTTCAAGACTCCGATGCCTTAATAAAAACTCTGAATTCGCCATGGGGCTCTCAGCATTGTGCGACAAAGATCAGGCGGATCTCTCTGATGAATATAAACAATACATAAGCTATAAAGAAAAATATAAAAAAGCTGTTCACAATTCAAAGGTAGAACAAACTAATACTCCCAGCGACAAATCCTTAGCTATTCTTGATGACGCTAAAAAAGAATGGGAAGTACGAGGATTTCGCTCGCAAATTGAAGGATACAGAAACGCACTGTTTGTTGCAGAATTTGTCTGTTCTGCCGGTAATTAATCCAAAAAAAGTTGAAGCGCTTTATTGACGCGGATTTCCGATGGCCCCATTTCACATTGCCAACAGGTCATCTGCACGCCACTCAGCATAGCCCGTCTCAAAGCTTTTCCATAGGCTGGATCAATGTGATCCGCGGGTTTAAATTTTTCACAGTCGGTTCTCTGAACAACAAAGAATAATTCCGTCTCAAACCCTTGAGAGTTTAGAAGCATTAGTTCCTCCAAATGCTTTAGACCCCGAACGGTGACTGCATCAGGAAAAACTGCCCATGGAGGGTCACTCATGCTCACGTTTTTAACTTCCACGTAACGCTTCCGCTGGCCGTTTGAGAGCAGAAAATCCAATCGCGTAGCAGAGTTGATTTTCACTTCAGGTTTAATTTCTGTAAAATCGTTCCAATGGGGAATAAGTTTAGCTAAAAACGCTTCATGGACAAGCTTATTAGTGTTTGCAGTATTTACCCCAACCCATTTCTCTCCGCATTGCACAAGCTCCAACGTGTGACTTAGTTTCCGGACGGGATTTTTTGACACGGACAGTAAGCACGGACTTCCGGGGGTACTCACGCCCAACATAGAACCTGAGTTGGGAACATGAACGGTCAAAATCTCTCCGCTTTCTAACTCAACGTCCGCGAGGAAGCGTTTGTAACGTTTGATTAACTTTCCAGGCACCAATTTTAACGGAAATAGCATTTCCCAAGACCTCTATTTGTTTGCAAATTGACTGAGGAGAAAGTTA
>JBBQPV010000398.1:0-2770 GCA_038216925.1 Bdellovibrionia bacterium | reverse complement strand
CCACTGCCGGAAAAAGGAATTTGTTTTTAAATAAATGTTACTGGAAACCAACCCATTTTGCCCTTAACAGCTATTGGTCTCATTTTTTTAGGATTCTTAAGTAACCAATGAAAGTATCCACTAACAGCCCAGTAAGATTTGGAATTTTTTTTCACTTCAGAAATAATAACTGTCCCTACCACCTTGCCGTAATCAAAGTCTGCTATATCCCGCGGATGTTTCTTTATTTTTAAATCATTCATCATTTCTAAAAAATATTTAAATTCCGCGCGAGTTAGTTTTCTTTTTGAGGCGTGCACAGCGATGCGAGTCCCTAAGCGCTTCGCCGGCGGCGCCCATGTTCTTGAATCGACGTCGGCGTGACCATTAACAATAAGCCACGCGTAAGGCTGCCAAAAAGAAAGTGCTGTCAAAATCCCATTCCTTCCTTCTATAGATTTTAAGTGTACTGCGCTACTGCCCAAGATTGAAATTCATGAGTTAATAATTTCCGTGCCACGGAGTTGTCTTCCCATCGCACAACGTGATTTTTCTCACCCGGGGTCTGTTTTTTTTCTAAAAGATCTACCTGATAAAAATAACCAACTTTTCTAAAATACTTACGTTCTCTGTAGGAATACATGTACTGAGCTGCTTCTCCGGCGAACTTTGTTATAGTAATATCATATCCGGTTTCTTCTCTGATTTCTCTCTGTAGCCCTTGCTCATGAGTTTCCCCTTTATCTAGACCTCCACCGGGTAAGAAAAAATAGCCTTCTATTTCTATGACCATGATTTTTTTATTTTGAATTATTAAACCGTAGGCACCGGGTCTATCAACATAGTTTTGCTCTGCGGACTTTTCTCCGAATTCTTTCATGACTGCTATTTCTTTTTACTAACTTCAACAAATGCGCCGTGAGCGGCATTAAGTATACAGTCAGAGGAATTGCAGATTGTACTTTCCTCGGAATTACATAGATTGGTTGCCAAATTGAATTCTTCTTTTGAAGTTCCTTTTACAACAGATCTATATATTGATTCGCATTTTGGCGTGGCTTGCCCCCTATTGGCAGCTTTGTTACCTCCGTAAGCTGCTGCCAGCTCACAAGTTGAACCAATAAGGTCCTCATCTCCCGCTGTTGGCCCACTAGAATAATTTTGCACAAAAACAATGCAGGCTGCTTCTGCAGCTTTCTGACAAATCTCCACCGCCCTCACCGCGTCCCCAGGCATGGCGGATTTCACAGCACCTTGATAAGCCCTTTCACAAGACGGCACGCGGGCACTGATTTGTTTTCTGGACATCGCGCTGGTACCACTAGGTCTGTGTTCTTGCCCATTTGTTTTTACATCTGGATGACTACATCCAACTAACGCTATCGTTAAACATATTACTCGTACCATTGTATTAGTTGAATTCATAAAATTCCCGCCTTTGAACTGAATACTATCATTTTAATTACTTCTTCTCCAAGCGTGAAATCTGAATAGAAACGCCAGTGCCTTCTTTGGAATATTTGCCTTTTTCCAAATTCCAGCGGCAGATTTGTTTGCTTCGGCAAGAGTTGGATAGATATGAATCGTTCCTAAAAGTTTATTAAGTCCAAACCCGTGCTTCATTGCTGCAACATATTCAGCAATAATGTCGCCAGCATGATATCCAACGATTGTCGCTCCTAAGACCTTGTCGCTCCCTGGTGGCGTTAAAACTTTTACGAATCCATGGGCCTCACCTTCAGTGATTGCACGGTCCAGATCTTCAATTCCATATTTGGTCACCTGATGGGGAACTTTCTTTGAATTGGCTTCAATTTCATTAAGTCCCACTCTTGCCACTTCTGGGTCGGTGAATGTGCACCAAGGGATTACTCGGTAATCGACTTTATATTTTTTAAATGGGCTAAAAAGAGAATTGACTGCGACGTACCACGCTTGATGGCTTGCAGTGTGGGTGAATTGGTAAGGACCTGTCACGTCCCCACATACATAGATGTTTGGATAATTGGTGGTTCGAAGGAATTCATCAGCTACGATCATCCCCGTTGGAGAAATTTCAATATTTAGGTTTTCAAGGCCAAATCCTTTCACATTGGCCTTCCGTCCAAGCGCTACGAGAATTTCATCAAATGGTATCGCGACTTCACTTCCCTGAAAGTCGCAAATCAAAATTTTCTCACTGGTAACTCGAAGGGCCTTGTGGGAGGTCAAAACCGAAATGCTTTCCCTCTTGAATGTGTCTGATATAAATGTAGAAACATCTTCATCTTCACGAATCATGATTCTTGGGCCCATTTCTACGATGCTGACGCTTGAGCCAAAACGAGCAAAACTTTGTGCCAACTCGCAACCAATGGAGCCACCACCAATCACCACAAGGCGATTAGGCAGTTCTCTGAGATTCCAAACATTGTCACTTGTGAGATAGGAAACATCAGCAAGGCCAGGAATGGAAGGAATTAACGGAGAAGCGCCGGTTGCTATGACTATATTTTTTGTTGTCAGGACTCTCCCGTTGACTTCAATCTCGTAAGGAGAGAGGAGCTTCGCTTCACCCTGAATACACTCTACACCGAGACTGGAATACCGCTCAACGGAATCGTGCGGCGCTACTTGTTGAATCACTTTCTGCACGCGCTCCATGACTTTTGAAAAGTCAACTTTTACGGGAAGTTCATCAAACCCAAATTCCTTGGCACGTTTAAAGTAATTCAAAATCTGAGCAGACCTGATCAATGCTTTACTGGGAACGCATCCTGTATTGAGACAATCACCACCCATTTTATTTTTT
>JBBQPV010000397.1:0-2776 GCA_038216925.1 Bdellovibrionia bacterium | reverse complement strand
AGACCAAACAAAAACCTTTTTAGAATCTGATTCAAAAATTTTGCCACTTCCAAGCAACAAAATCTGAAACGCCGTATTCTCAGCTATTAGTTTTATAAATTCCGGAAAGTATGGCCAACTCTTATGCTTGAAATCATTCTCTCCAAAATTGCTATGTCCCGGAACTAAGGTAATGAAGTTCCCTAATTTCAATCCCCTATCAATTAGTTTTCTTTTTGTGTCGGTATAGAGTTCCGCTTTTACACGCAGTCTTAAGTTAAGTTTCACCGGTTTCACGTCTATAATTTCTAATAACTTAAGAAACTTTTCTGTTTCATTTTCAATTTCTGATATAAATATGGAATTCTTGAGTTTCCCTCTCAAAAAATGATTTTCACTGTTCAAATCTATGAACCCTGCCACGCTTTTAAACAAAGCTTTCAATCTCAGTTTTTCACGGGACAAGAATGTGTCTTCAACACCCCAGACTTCATCGTAATGAAGAAGTGGACCTAGACCCGTTAAGTTTTGACGCGTAATGAGATATATTTTCGCCTGGGGGAACCTCAATCTTAGAGCGGGAGCAATGAAACTTGAGGATATAAGTTGGGACGCGCTCTCTAAAGCGATGACGCCTATTGCCTTTGGGGGTTGTTTTTTATCTGTAAAATTCATATTATGGGTATCCAATACTTAAGATTAACTCAAAACGTCCTGGCTAAGGAGAATTTATGGCGGAAAAAATCACGGCAGAAAATACGTTTGAGGTTTTACGCAGACACATTCTGGTGGACGGTTTTCCTGTTGTCTTGGATCTTGAGAAAAGTCACGGTTCCCATATTATTGATGCGGTTACAGGAAAAGACTATTTTGATTTTTTCAGCTTCTTTGCCAGTAACCCCATTGGTTTTAATCATCCCAAAATGAAAGAGCCAGAATTTCTTAAAACCCTTACCCGTTGCGCTCAAATAAAACCAGTTTTAGCAGACATGTACACTCCGGAATATGCTCAGTTTGTAGATATGTTCGCGCGCATGTGTGGGCGGGGAAATTTCACAAAATATTTTTTTATTGAGGGTGGCGCATTAGCAGTTGAGAACGCTCTGAAAGTTGCATTTGACTGGAAGGTGAAAAAAAATGAGGCAAGAGGACTAAAAGATAAGGGGCAACAAGTTATTCATTTTGAGCAGGCGTTTCACGGACGGACCGGTTACACCATGAGTTTAACCAACACAGATCCCAAAAAAATAATGCACTTTCCAAAATTTAAATGGCCAAGAATTAAAAATCCAAAAATGAGATATCCCGTTGATCCAAGTGTAATCTCGGAAGTAGAAGCAGCAGAAAAAGAAGCCATGAGGCAAATTGATGAAGCATTTAAAAATAATCTGAATGATATTGCATGTATTATTTTAGAACCCATTCAATCTGAAGGGGGCGACAATCACTTCCGTCCAGAATTTTTGAAGAGTCTAAGAAAAATCTGTGATGAGCGTGAAGCCCTTCTTATATTTGACGAGGTTCAAACTGGATTTGGTCTGACAGGGAAATGGTGGGCCTATGAACACTTTGGTGTGAAGCCTGATCTACTGGCATTTGGCAAAAAAGCACAAATTGGCGGAGTAGCTTGCAATAACAGAGTTGACGACGTGGAAAATGTTTTCAAAATTTCAAGCCGCATTAACTCCACATTTGGCGGCAATCTCACCGACATGGTCCGTTGCACTCAATATATGAAAATCATACAAGATGAAAACTTAGTGGAGAATGCGGCAGTCCAAGGAAAATACATACTAGAACAAATGCATTCCCTTTCCAAAAAATATCCGCAAATGACAAATGTGCGAGGTCTGGGATTAGTTGTAGCGTTTGATTTACCAACTACTGCGGAGAGAGACAGCTATCGCAGATTGGCATGGGACCTAGGACTCTTAGTTCTGATTTGTGGAGATCACTCCATTAGGCTAAGGCCCGTTCTAGACATAAAAAAATCTGATGTGGATGTTGCAATGTCGCTTTTTGAAAATACTTTTAAAAAACTTTACTCATAAGAAAGAAGTTATAAATGAAGTTCTCTAACAATACTGAAAAAGGTTCTCGTTACGGAAAAACCCTCATGGGTTCACACTTTATTAACAATAGAGACGTGCATGAAAGTTCCGGTGAAACATTTAAGGCCCTTAACGCATCAGACAACAATGACGTTGTTGGAATCTTTCCCGTAGCCGGCGAAAAAGAAATTAAAGCTGCAGTAGATGCTGCTCGTGCGGCCTTCAAGAAATGGTCGGACGTGCCCGCCCCTGTCAGAGGAGAAGTCATTGGTCAATTTGGAAAGTTACTTCAAGAAAATAAAGAAGAACTTGCGTGGCTTGTCACCAGAGAAATTGGAAAAACAAAACGTGAAGCTTTAGGTTCAGTACAAGAAGCCATAGACACAGCGAACTTTTTCCAGAGTGAAGGCAGACGGCTCTATGGTCAAACTGTCTGGTCTGAAATGAGAAATAAGGAATGCGCTACTTACAGGCGCCCTTACGGAGTGGTGGGAATGATCACCGCTGGAAATTTTCCCATCGCAGTACCAAGCTGGAAAATTATACCCGCCCTCATCACCGGAAACACCGTTGTCTGGAAACCCTCAGAAGACGCACCCACCATAGGGTATGTTTTTGCAAAACTATTTGAACAAGCGGGCCTTCCTGCGGGCTGCCTCAATGTGGTCAATGGTTTTGGGGCTAAGAGCACCGGTGAAATGATGATCAAAGGAATTGATAAAGGTTATTTTCAAAAATTTAGTTTC
>JBBQPV010000396.1:0-2782 GCA_038216925.1 Bdellovibrionia bacterium | reverse complement strand
GGTTTCTCCAACAACCCCTGGGCCCTTCACTTCTTCTACTTGCCCTTGACCATCGGTAATAATCCAGTGGCGATCAGTCAGGCGAGCAGTAACCCCGCCTAGATTTTTAATTCTTACCTTATAGGCAAAGAAATAGTAATTTTCCTCCGGACTGGATTTTTCCGGCACGTAGGCAGGCTGCACTGAGACTTCAATATCTTTTGTTATTTCAACGTACATTTATTTTCTTTTCCCATCTCCAGGCATCGCCAATTATCGTATCCAAAGAATTAAATTCCGGTTGCCACTGAAGCAATTTCTTTATCTTTTCCGCCTCCGCAATAAGTGTGGCAGGATCACCTTCTCGCCTTGGAGCAGTCTTTGTTTTAAAATCCACGCCAGTCACTTTTTTGGCTCTTTCCACTACTTCTTTTACACTATACCCGCGGCCGTATCCAACGTTGAGGATGACTGATTCCTTTTTTTCATCTAAATATTTTAAAGCCGCCAAATGTGCTGAAGCTAAGTCTTCCACATGAATGTAATCTCTTACGCATGTACCGTCACTTGTAGGATAATCGGTTCCATAAATTTCCAGAGACTCTCTTTCCCCGCAAGCTACTTGACAACATACTTTAATGAGATGAGTGGCGTCTGGCGTTTTTTGCCCAATTCGGCCCTGAGGGTCGGCGCCGGCGACATTAAAATACCTTAGAATTCCAAATTTAATCTCCGTTGGCCCATAGAGATCTTGAAGCATCTGCTCAGACATCAGTTTTGACAAACCGTACGGATTACAAGGTTGTAGTTTTGATTCTTCGGAACACGGGCGCCCGTCCCCAAATCCATAAACCGCCGCCGTACTGGAAAATATAAATTGTTTGATTTTATGTTTAGCGGCGGTAGAGGCTAAAATTAAAGTATTGGCGGTGTTATTTTTAAAATATTTCTCAGGATCCTTTACCGATTCTGAAACAATAATAGAGCCAGCAAAATGCATAACTCCCTGAAAATTTTCAGTTTCAAATAATTCATTCAGTAATTCTTGATCTCCAACGTTGCCAACAATAAGCCGCTCATTATTCAGTAAGCTTTCCGCAAAACCTGTACTGAGATCATCTAATACCACGACCTCATGCCCAGAGTTTGTGAGCTGATTGACCACGTGACTACCAATGTATCCGGCTCCACCGGTGACAAGGACTTTCACTTCTGTACTTCCGCCTTTTTTCTTTCTGCGTATTCTTTGTATGTTCCGTCAAAAGTATTCAAGCTACCATGCCCAACTTCAAATACCCGAGTAGTCAAAGATCTTAAAAAATGCCTGTCGTGACTGACTATTAGAATAGTCCCGTCAAACTTTTGCAGGGCTTTGAGTAAGATTTCACGAGAGGCCATGTCCAAATGGTTTGTAGGTTCATCAAGGATAAGTAAATTTAAAGGGTTCGTGAGAAGTGTAGCCAAGATAACACGACTTTTTTCACCACCGGATAATACAGAAACTTTCTTAAATACATCATCCCCAGAAAATAAGAAGGCACCGAGTAAACTCCTGACCATTCCTTGACTGGCGTTTGGAATACGACTGAGAACTGTTTCAAACACAGTGTCCTGGGGTCTAAGAATATCTAAAGAGTGCTGACTGAAATAACCCATCTTAACATTAGCTCCGATATTCATAATACCACTGGTAGGGGAGGTTTCACCGGTCACAACTTTCAAAAACGTAGATTTTCCTGCACCGTTTACCCCAACAACCGCAATTTTATCCAAGCGCTTCACTAACCCAGATACGCCTGAAAACACTTTTATTTCTTTTCCGCCTTCGGTTGACCAAACTTTATTTAAATTTTCAAATTTAACGACTTCATTCCCCGAGCGAGGTGGAAGTGGAAATTCAAATTTTATTTCTTGTTCCTCCGCTGGAATTTCTATCCTGTCCATTTTTTCTAGTTTTTTTACTCTGGATTGCACTTGCGCCGCGTGGGACGCCCGAGCCGCAAATCGAGCAATAAATTCTTCTTCTTTTGCGAGCATATCATTTTGACGTTTATGGGCAGAGAGAAGTTGATCCTTTCTGATTTCCCTTTCTCTGACGTAAAATTCATAGTTTCCGCTATAAGTAGTAATTGCTTTATTGGCCACTTCCACAATGCGCTTAACAATTCGATTCATAAAATCTCTATCATGACTTGTCATGACCAAGGCACCTTTGAAATTAACCAGCCATTCTTCAAGCCAAATAATGGACTCCAAATCCAAGTGATTTGTAGGTTCATCCATCAGTAAAACATCGGGATTAAGAGCCAACATTTTGGCTAAAGCGATTCTCATTTTCCAACCACCGCTAAATGACTCCACTGGTCTCTCGTGGTCTTCCGGCTTTATTCCCAATCCGGTGAGGATTTCCTTAGCTCTGGAATTAAGGTCGTAACCTCCCCGTTGCTCAAACTCAGCCTGCACCTCTCCATACTCTTCTAAGAGTTTTGCCATGGCATCATCAGATATGGGATGATCAGACGTGGCCTGAAGTTTCTCCTCTAATATTTTCACTCGAGCGGCTAAAACAGAAACTCGTCCAGCACCGGCCTCAACTTCGCCCACAGCCGTGCGCCCTTTCATCTCCGCCGTCTCTTGAGAAAAGTAACCTACGATAGTCTTATCAGGAATACTGACCACGCCTTCATCAAGGCCCTCTTCTCCAACAATCACTCTGAAAACTGTCGTTTTACCGGCACCGTTAGGACCAACAAGACCAATTTTATCACCGGGCCTGATTTGAAAACTGGCGTTTTTATATAAA
>JBBQPV010000395.1:0-2782 GCA_038216925.1 Bdellovibrionia bacterium | reverse complement strand
CCCATTACGTTTGTTGTAATCACCGGCTGTGAAAAGAAAACTCCTGAATGGGAAATGACACCGGATATGTATGAGAGTACTTCCTTTAAAGCTCAAAAAGAGGATCCCCACTCGGCGGACGGCGCGGCGGCCCGAATCCCTCCTGAAGGAACCATTCCAAGAAACTATCAGCCGTATCATTACGAGGCTTCTGAGGGCGACAAAGCTGGGAAAGAATTGAAAAACTACCTCCCCATGACAAAAGCCAATCTGGAGCGGGGCAAAAAAGTTTTCAATACTTACTGCATTGTTTGCCATGGTCCCAAAGGAAATGGTGAAGGGTATGTTGTGCCTCCCTATCCCCGTCCACCGTCTCTACTTAGTGAAAAAGTGAGTAAGTGGCCGGACGGAAATATTTTTCACGTTATCACAAAGGGCCAAAATTTAATGCCCAGTTACGCCACTCAAATTGAATCTCTTGATCGCTGGGCTGTTATCCATTATGTCCGGGCTCTTCAACGGGCAGCAAGTCCAACACCTGAGGACCTCAAAGAGTTAGGAATTAAGAAATGAAGATTAAGAAATTATTTTATATTTTTATTGTCATCGGAGTTGTGAGTTTTGCTGCAGCCTATTTTGTCAATCCATCTAAGGCTTGGCACGGTTACCTCATGAATTACTATTTTGTTTTAAGTATTGCTTTAGGTGGAGCTTTTTTTGCTGCAACTCAACATCTGACTTCGGCAGGCTGGAGTGCGACTGTGAGGCGTATTCCAGAGTCTTTTTGGAGTTGGGCTCCCTGGGCCATTCTTCTTTTGCTCCCCCTGCTTCTAGGTGGAAAAAGTATTTACGAATGGATGAATCATGAAGCTGTTGCCGCAGATCCCCTTCTTGCCATGAAATCAAAATATCTGAATATTCCATTCTTTCTGGTCAGAGCCGCGCTGTTTTTTGGTATGTGGTTGATTGTGGGTGGAAAACTTGTGAAGAATTCTCTCGCTCAAGATAAAGTGGGTGGAATTGAACTAACTAATAACAATAAAAAATGGTCGGCTGCGTTTATGCCACTTTTTGCGCTCTTGTTTACATTTTTCAGTGTGGACTTAATCATGTCTCTTGATCCCCACTGGTACAGCACCATGTTTGGAGTAAATTGTTTTGCAAATCTCTTTCTAAGCTGCCTTGCAGTAGTAGTTGTGATTGTCATTAAAATGAAACGTCACGGTTATTTTGGCGATACGGTGAATGAAAATCATATCCAAAATTTAGGTCTACTTATGTTTGGATTTACGATTTTTTATGCCTATATTGCATTTTCTCAATTCATGTTGATTTGGTACGCAAATCTTCCAGAGGAAACTCAGTATTATATTAAGAGATGGGAAAATGGGTGGAGCATTGTAGCCATGACCGTTGTGTTTACCAAATTTATTATTCCCTTTATTGGGCTTTTGCCAAGAAGACAAAAAAGAAATCCAGAGTCTGTGGTTAAATGGGCTTACTGGATTATTGGGGCATGCTGGCTAGACGTTTTTTGGATGGTCATGCCTAATTATTCCCTGAAACCTTTTGTTCCTGTGTTTGAAATTGGAATTCTGTTCGGGTTTGTCGGTGGATTTGGACTAGTGGTGCAGAAATTTTTAACCACCCATCCAGTTCAACCTCAAAAAGACCCTCGTGTTCAAGAGGCGCTGCATCTACACCAATAAGCAATTAAACCATGAGCGTTTTGTTCCTGTTGCGCTAACGATTTTATCATTACTGATTTATTTTCTCCTCACTTTGGGCGGATGGGTGAGAAACTTGGGCGCCGGATTGGCCTGTCCAGACTGGCCACTCTGTTTTGGAAAACTCCTTCCACAGTTTGACGCGAAAATATTCGCAGAATTCTTTCATAGACTGATAGCTGGCACAGTTAGTATTTTATTTCTCGTCATTGTCATTCGGATTACAGCAAATAAGTCATGGCGGGCTTTGTTGGGCAGGCTAAACATCATCGCCATCGCCCTTTTGGCCAGTCAAATTGTACTTGGTGGCCTTACGGTTTTAAAATTATTAAAATCAGAAATAGTGACCCTTCACCTGACAACGGGAACTTTATTTTTTGGTGTCATCTTAATAATGGCCCTAAGAGCAAATAGGTTTGGGAAAGCGCCGGTGATGTTCACCATCGCTAAAGACAAAAAACGTGAAGTACCTACGTCTACCTGGCGATACGGATTAAGCGCCATGAGTATGGTTTATTTCCAAATCCTATTAGGTGGCGTCGTAAGTAGTAACGGCGCCGGCCTTGCGTGTCCAGATTTCCCAATGTGTTTAGGGCAATGGTGGCCAAGCAGTGGTCTCCAGGGAGTGGTTGGCATCCAAGTCCTTCACCGTATTGGCGCCACACTCACATTTATATTGGTCACAACTTTTATCATGCAGATGGTTACAAAAAAGGCTTTGCCCGGCCGGTTTAGTTGGTTGGCAGCAGCCATAGCGGCGGTTTTGCTGATTCAGATTGGTTTAGGCATTGGCAATGTTCTCATGGGACTTCCCGTCTGGATGAGTGTTGCTCATTTAGCTGTTGCCGAACTCCTGTTTGCCTTGATACTTATTGCAACATATGAAATCCGTCATTTCCAGTTACATCAATCTCACTAAACCAACTATTGTTTTACTTTTTGCCATCACTGGCCTGGCTGCTATGGTTGCCGAAGGAAGCCTTATCCATTCTCCTTTTAAATTTTTTATGATTTTTGCGGGAATTGTTCTCACCGCGGCTTCCGCGAATGCTCTTAATATGTATGTAGACAGGGAC
>JBBQPV010000394.1:0-2789 GCA_038216925.1 Bdellovibrionia bacterium | reverse complement strand
GCTGCTTTCAGAGAGTCAAAGACACTGTTGGTTTGCAACCTGTAGATCTTGATTTGCTCATGGGAGATCATGTTTCTGTCATAGCCATAAATCCAGTAGGCGCAATTCGAGAGGACAAAGGACTCTCAGGAATAACTCAGGAAGCTTGGCTCACTTTCAATCATGAAAGGATCCATGCCATTCAAGTTTCCTGCCCTGAGGTAGAAAAATGGGCTGTCAAGAGATGGAAGTCTATGTCCAAAAAGAAAAAGGAAGAACTTAAAAAAGCTCAGCTCAGTTATGATTGGAAAAATAAAACTGTAGCAACAAGGGAAGCCTTGGCCTTTGCGTATGAAAATCACCCTGAAGAAGTTTTAAAGCACGCAAAATCATGCTTTTGATCTTTTAAATTCGATATAAAATTTTTCTACTTTGATTCTAAAAGGAAGATTTTTTCTCAAGAATTTTAAACTGGAATTAATACTGGGATCATAAATAAAGCAATCGGCCTTAATTTCCTCAGCTAGTGTTTTCCAGCCAAATTCATTCACAAGCTCAGTCACAATAGTTTTTAGCGTAAGGCCATGGAGCGGATCTCTAAAGTTGTTCATGTCACGCTTTTGATTTCTTCTGAATCTCACCAATGACTGCTGAAAGAATTGAGAGTAATTTTTCGTTTTTCTTTATCTCTTCAAGAGGAATAATCACTGAACTTTGTGCATCCTCCAAGGTCAAGCCCAATTTAGGTAGCCAAGAATTCATGTGAGGTTCATCCCAAAAGCACGCATCTGCAGTGGAGGACATCACACCCTTTTCAGCTAAAACTTTAACAATAGAATCCCCACCAGCCCCATGGGCAAAAATAACTGCGCGGTCATAAAGCCGCTGGCATGCCAAAGGCAAAATACCAATGGAATCACCAAGCATAGCTTTAAGGGCCCGTTCAAAATTCAATATGATATTCTCTTCATGATGTCCAAAATGAGAGGCGGATTTAATAATTTCAAATGCTTTCAAAATGACTTTTCGTGAAAATACAGCATCCCCCCACATGAGAGGCTCTCCGGCACATCGCTCTCCCTTAATAACAAAAGATATGCTTTCTGTTGCACCCCACAAAGGGTCTACAACCACTGCTTCCATTCCCGTCATTGGACTTTTTAATCCGCTCTTAAGGCTTGCGGGACTTTGATAGTTGATACTAAAAATTCCCCGCTTAAACAGGTCATCTTTAATCAAGTTCCAAGGAAAGTATGCCCCCGTGAACGGTTCAATATCGCAACCTAAAACAAAAAGTGTGTCCTTCTTAAGAGTGTCTAGGAAACTTATCATATTGATTTTTTGTTCACCGGCGGGCACCGCCATACTCCAAGGTATTTCCTGGACCACAAATCCCTGTTTAGCAAATCCCCTAATAATCTCCCTCAGCGGTGGTGGCAGAGCTCCCAGAGTAGCAATAGATCTCTTGTGAGGATGAAGATCCGCTATTCCCCTGGTGATATCATTTAATGCTACAAGAGAATTAGAGAATAAGTCGATTTTGACAGAGTCGTTAAGTTTGAAATTGTCTTTTACCAGTTGCTTAAGCGGTTCATTTTTCTCGAATGCTTGGTAATTGATGATCATTCTTCAAACCCTTGCTCGATTCTTACCGAGCGAGGTCGATGCACTAAATTTAAAATGAGAAGGTTATTTTTCTGTCGAGGAACTATAAAGTTCTTTTCATAACTCAGGGCTTCCGTGGGACAGATATCTATGCAAATGCCGCAACTCACACACTGATTATAATCTATTTTATAACTAGTCACTTTTTTCTCAAACACTACGCCCTTTGAAGTAATAGGCGTTTTTTCTTTACTGGGAAAGTCCTCACTGACAATGGATATACATTGTACGGGACATTTTTTTTCACAATCATGACAGCCAATGCATTCGGCGAAATTATTTCTTATTGCCACTCTACTTCCGTGGGGAGGCTGTCGATAGACAGCGGGGTATTCAACAGTGGCCGACGGCCAAGTGAACGCGGTAGACAACCTTTTCCAAATTAATCGAAAAAGTTTTGAAGACATCATATCTCAGCGTCCTCTCCAGAAATTCCCAATGATGCCCAAGCTAAGTCAAAATCTTCTCCCTTAATGCCAGGAAAATACTCTTCTATGCTAGGCCATACTCTTTGAGCGGTAGTGAAGAGTTTTATACTTCTCACTCGCTCCGCCTTATCTATTTCAAGCACTGCAGTGACAGGACCCTTTGCCGACTCGCTTACCCCGGTGTACAAACCCTCTTTTAGTGTGAACTGTTTTTTTACTTTGTTGTCTTCAGAGGAAATGTTTTGCAGAAATTGTTCCATTAAAAAAAGACAGAGTGATATTTCTCCCACCGCTACTTTAAATCTGGTCAGTGCATCCCCATTAAGTGGAAAATCGAATTTCACGTCACAGGTGACATTGGAATAGGCGCCATGGGGTTGATGAATGCGGGCATCATAAATAACTCCAGAGGCCTTTCCCACTATTCCCCAGAAAGCCCGCCTTTTTATTTCTTTGGCAGAAATTTTAAGTAATCCGTCTAATCGACTCTCCAGTATGGGATCATCAACACTCAATTCTCTCCACTTTTCCCACCCAAATTTCCACCCCTGAACAAATTGCCGCACTTTCTGAACGTCACCCATGGCTAAATCTCGGCGCACGCCACCCATAGAAAATACTTGGGGTAACACGCGCCCCCCCATGAGCTCCTCTTGCTTTTGAAACACATGTTCTCTCAATATCAAAATTTGCTGATGGGACGTCTCAAGGCCCATA
>JBBQPV010000393.1:0-2801 GCA_038216925.1 Bdellovibrionia bacterium | reverse complement strand
GGGCCTTTTTAAGAGGTGAGAAGATATTTTTCTTCCCCGATGAACATTTGGGAAGAAACACGGGAAAGAAATTTGGCATTCCGGAGAGTGCCATGATTGTTTGGGATCCTCATAAACCAAATGGTGGAGTAACGGCGGAAGAAATTCGTGATGCGCGGGTTATTTTGTGGAAGGGATATTGTCCGGTCCACATGGAATTCAAAGTCAGAGACGTTCAACACGTGCGGAAATATTATCCTGCGGCAAAAATATTAGTGCATCCAGAGTGTGAAAAAGACGTTCTGGAACTTTCCGATGCTAGTGGCAGTACAGATTTTATTGTCAAATACGTCGCTGCCCAACCGCCAGGGACTATCATTTTTGTTGGAACGGAAATTAACCTTGTGACCCGCCTTCAAAAAGAATTTCCCGATAAAAAAGTATTTAAACTTCAAAGGAGCCTTTGTCTCACCATGTATCAGATCAATCTCTCTAACCTTTGTTTTACCTTAGAAAATCTGAACACCTTGGAAACGGTAGAGCTCACCGATGATGTAAAGCTTTACGCTAAAATCGCGCTGGATCGGATGCTGGATGTGACAGCCGCCATCGATAATTCGTCCTTGCCAAAGGACGCAAGCTCGCTTAGGAATGATTAAGTGAATTTTGCAGAATTAGATCTTCGACCTGAAATTTTAGAAGCCCTTGAATCCATGGGATTTAAAGAGACCACCGCTATCCAAGAAACGGTTATTCCCCATCTATTAAAAGGGAAAGACGTGTCAGGCTTAGCGCAGACAGGGACCGGTAAAACTGGAGCCTTTGTATTGCCTCTTTTAGACCGCTGGCTCAGATCAAGGGACAAGGAAACAAAAGAAGACCGAGTTGATGCGGAATGGAAGCCTAATAGCTATTACTTAGTATTAGTTCCTACACGAGAGTTAGCTGCCCAGGTTGAAAGTGCCATTAGAGATTTTGGCCAAAAAACCAACGTTAAATCTGTTGTTGTAGCCGGTGGAAATTCCTATGAAGACCAAAAAAGAGCCATTCATGAGGGAGTTCAGTTTGTCGTTGGAACACCTGGCAGACTTTTAGATTTATATAAATCCCATGATCTTGATCTTAATGGCGTCAGAGCCATCGTTTTTGATGAAGCTGACCGCATGTTTGATATGGGATTTCGAGATGAAATGAAATTCATTCTCCGTAGAGTTCCCAGAAATCGCCAGCTTTTACTGTTCAGTGCCACCCTAAATTTTGAAGTGATAAACACCGCCTATCAATTTGGTGCGGAACCTTTGGAATTTAATATCAGTAGAGACAAAGCCACCGCTGATGGTGTGGACCACGAAATTCTTCATGTGGGGTCAGATGACAAGCCAATGTATCTCTTGTCCATCTTGAAAAAACAAAACGTCCAGCAGTGCATTGTGTTCAGTAATTTTAAAAACAATGTGGGGCGAGTAGCAAAATTTTTAAAAAATAACGGCATTGAGGCCACCGCCATGAGTTCTCTGCTGAGCCAAGCGCAGCGGAATAAAGTTCTTGAAGGATTTAAGACAGGCGGGAAAGCCTGTCTGGTGGCTACTGACGTGGCAGCCAGAGGTTTAGATATTAAGGGCGTAGATTTGGTTGTTAACTATGAATTGCCCGATGATCCTGAAGGTTATGTGCACCGCATCGGCCGAACGGGTCGAGCAGGAACTTTGGGTAAAGCAGTAGCCCTTGTCAGTGACCGCGATGTGGATGCCCTTCAACGCATTGAAACTTATTTGAAACATAAAATTAAAACGGGATGGTATGAAGACTCAGAATTGATCAAAGAATTTTCGCCATTACCAAGGTATGATGACGATGGACCCAAACCTGCAACTGGCGGCCGATTTAGTGGTCGACCTCCTCGCCGTGAAGGCAGTAGCAGTGGCGGGCGCCCAAGCCTAAGACCGTCTGCTCCAAGAGGTCCTCGAACTTCCAGTGGCCCACAACATAGCGGACCCCGGCATCATGCAAATCCACCTACTAGTGCTGCTCCGGCAACGGGAACTCCCCGAGCACCGGATAATCGAGGTGCGTATGCCGGTCAACATCGTGATAGAAAAACCGGACGGCACCAAGGCCCACAAGGGGCAGCTCCCAGTGGCAGCGGCCCACGTACGGCGGCATCTGTTCCAAGGCACCATCAAGCTGCGAAAAGCACGAGCACAGGACATCAAAATTCCGCACACAAACGTCGGCCATTGAATAAATCCAGTCATCGTACTTCGGTTGCCGCTGCTCAAAAGAAAAGTGCAGCTACTCCTCAAAAGGGAATCACAGGAAAAATCAAAGGTCTCATCGGAAAATTATTTAAGTAATTTTGAAGTTGAGAGAATATCCCGGCAATTTTTCCAAGCGCCGGCAAATACTTTGTTTGGTGCAGAGCAAGTGAAAACCCACATCTCTTGATCGTTCTTAACTAAAAATTGGCGAATTTTTTTGTCACTGAAAGAATTAGTCAGTTCAATTTCATACCCCTTCAACTCTCCATATGTTTTTTCTTGGGAAAGCTGCAATTCAAATCCAAATTTGGGATAATCTCTGAGCCATTTTTCAGCATATTTTTTTGCATTGGGAGAATCGCTTTTATCCACCCTAAAACTTAGCGCCGAATTTTCATTATTGACCGGATGTGCCACAAAAAGGCTTCCGTGAGATGCGTAGTCTTCAGGACCAAAGAACAGCCACTTCATTTTTTTTGTTTGAAGACTGAGTTTGCGACCTTCGTCCAAATAGCGCTTGGATTCAACTGCACTCCAGCAGCATTGTGAAATTGAAAAAACCAT
>JBBQPV010000392.1:0-2810 GCA_038216925.1 Bdellovibrionia bacterium | reverse complement strand
CGACGTTTACCTAATGAGAAAAGGTGTTCTACAAGTGCTTCCAGTTCTTCATTGTAGGAAGCGCGAACATTAAATACATAAGGTTGAAAAGGTTTCTGGCGCTGGGGTTCTGCTCCGGTAAAGTTTGAAAATAAAAATAGGGAATCTTCTGTTCCAAATTTTTGGATTACGGGAAGGGCCTTTATCAAAGTAGGAGTACCCACATAGCCAAATAAACCAAATACGTGATCATTTTGTATGAGTTGAAGGGTGTTGCGCATGGTGATCTCACCCTCGTATTGATCATCCAAACTTATGACGCGAATTTTTCGACCGTGGACACCGCCTTGACTATTCATTTTTCTAAAGTATGCCTCAGCTCCAATCCATAATTCCGTTCCCAGACTTGCGCTTGGTCCAGTAAAAGCCGCCGATTGTCCAAAAACTAACTCATTTGAATCATCTGGTTGAGCCAGCAGCCTTGAGGAATATGAGGCTAAAAGTAAAAATGTAAGTATGTATCCGAATTTTATTATCATATTCACACTTCGGAATACGTCTAAGAATGCAGGAGACTAAGAAAAGGTTAGTGTATTTCTCTCACTGTGGTGCTAACTGTTCAGATGTGAATTCACTTACAATATTTGGTTTTTTATCCGTCACCGCAATGGTCATTTGTTATTCCTTTGAAAAACGAAATCCTCTTTTTATCTTGGGATTTTCTCTCTCTTGTATTTGTGCGTCAATTTATGGGTTTCTTCAAGGCGTCTGGCCATTTGGAATTGTAGAAGCCATTTGGTCTTTGATTGCTCTGAAAAAATGGCGCGATGCTCTTAAAAATGCTCCTTGACCCCCTTTGGAGAAGTCTTTAGTGTTGGCCACTCAACTAAATTTCGAAGGGAAACATCGTATTTATGAAGCCCACTACTGCAATCAGCATCCTTGTATTTTTATCCAGTTTAATTATGACCACTTTTGCGCACTCTGCGGAACAAACTCCTAAACAGGATAAAACCGATTCACCAAAATCTTCCAAAGAGCCAACGGCCAAAGGCAAATCAAATGCCAGTGAAAGTTTTGCGGATCGCAAAACTGTTTCCAATCAATTTTGGTGGCCTGAGCGTTTTGATCTCAGCCCTCTTCGACAAAATGGAATTGAATCAGATCCCATGGGAAAAGATTATAATTATGCCGAAGAATTTAAAAAATTAGATCTGACCGCCGTAAAAGCAGATATTGCAAAAGTGTTGACCACTTCACAAGAGTGGTGGCCTGCAGATTATGGTCACTACGGCCCATTTTTTATCCGCATGGCCTGGCATAGTGCCGGCACAAACCGCACATTAGATGGTCGAGGCGGAGCGGCAAGTGGGCAACAACGTTTTGAACCTTTGAATAGCTGGCCTGACAACGTCAATCTGGATAAAGCGCGCCGTCTATTGTGGCCGGTCAAAGCCAAATACGGAAAATCTATTTCTTGGGCAGACTTAATGGTCTTAACCGGAAACGTTGCCATGGAGTCCATGGGATTTAAAACTTTTGGTTTTGGTGGTGGACGTAGGGACGCTTGGGAAGCTGATATGGTTTTTTGGGGACCAGAGAAGAAAATGTTGGCCGATGACCGTCATAAGGGTGGCAAATTACAAGGACCCCTTGCAGCTGTGCAAATGGGACTTATTTATGTAAATCCCGAAGGCCCGAATGGTAAACCGGATCCCATTGCTGCAGCAAAAGATATACGTGAGGCCTTTGGCCGAATGGCTATGAATGATGAAGAGATTGTGGCGCTGATTGCCGGTGGACACTCCTTCGGTAAAGCCCACGGCGCCGCCGATCCCAATAAATGTGTATCTGCCGCTCCGGCTGGTGCAACTATTGAAGAGCAGGGTTTTGGCTGGAAAAATAAATGTGGAAGCGGAAATGGAAAGGACACCATATCAAGTGGGCTTGAGGGCGCATGGACTGGAACACCAACAAAATTTTCAATCCAATATTTAACAAACCTTTTTGCATTTGACTGGAAGAAAACTAAAAGTCCTGCCGGTGCCACGCAGTGGATACCAAAAAACGCAGGAACTGCAGGCATGGTTCCTGACGCCCATGATCCTAATAAACGTCACGCGCCTATTATGTTCACAACCGATCTATCTATGAAAATGGATCCCAAATTCGAAAAAATTTCCCGAAGATTTATGGAAAATCCTGAACAGTTTGAACTGGCGTTTGCAAAAGCTTGGTTTAAGCTCACTCACCGAGATATGGGGCCGCGAGCACGGTATGTTGGCTCCGAAGTTCCTAAAGAAGCTTTGCTTTGGCAAGATCCCATTCCCGCAGCTGATTCTGAAGTCATGGGAGAATCGGAGATCGGTCGTATTAAAAAGAAAATTCTCGGATCTGGTTTGACCAATGCAGAATTGATTCGCACGGCGTGGGCCGCAGCGGCTTCTTTTCGTGCAACTGATAAACGTGGAGGGGCAAACGGTGGTCGCTTGCGCCTAGCTCCACAAAAAGATTGGGCGGTTAATAATCCCGCTGAAATTTCAAAAGTTCTTGGCGCTTTAGGAAAAATTCAAGGCAAGGTTTCCATGGCGGACATGATTGTCCTGGGCGGGGGAGCTGCCATTGAAAGGGCCGCGATGGACGGCGGCGTGAAAGTCAGTGTTCCGTTTGTGGGAGGGCGTATGGACGCCTCGGCCGCGTCCCAGATCTGGTAGAAATTTTTTAGAAGTAATCCGAAATGATTTTCATTCTTTTATTTCCTAAGCAGCAAACAAGTCAAGTTCCAGTTGTTTAATCATTTCTATCTTTTCAAGTTTAATCTTTTCCCACAG
>JBBQPV010000391.1:0-2811 GCA_038216925.1 Bdellovibrionia bacterium | reverse complement strand
TTTATATCTGCAATTTGTAATTTATAAGTGTGCCCAAAAATCGTCAGGGGCGTGGACAGAGGAACGGCCGCGAATGTTAAAGCCGCAGGCAGAAGGGTTAATCCCGGCGCCATAAAATAGAGGACCTTTTCCGAATATGTGGGAATAAATTCTTCTTTGAAGATAAATTTAATAGCATCGGCGGCAAGCTGAAGCAGTCCCAACGGCCCGACGCGGTTCGGTCCCAATCGGTTTTGCATAAAGGCTGAGCCCCGCCGCTCAACCCACACCAGAAGTGGAACGGTGCTGATGATTCCGATAAATATTGCAGCAATTTTAACTGTATTGATAATGACGTCGATTAAGTTTGATCCCATTTCTTAATCCCAATCCAGCGCATGGGACTTCCATACGTAAAAAAGCCCAAACGTAAGAATAAACATAAAAGCGAGAATTTCCATTAAGATAAAGGGCCCAAATTTGAGAAGGTCTGAGTAAACTAGTGCCCAGGGATAAAGAAAGATGACCTCAATATCGAATAAAATAAATAAAATGGCTGTGAGATAGAATTTTACGGAAAATCGTGTGCTCCCCTGGTCTTGGCCGGGCACGCCACATTCATACGGCATTTGTTTTGCGGGAGTGGGTTTTCTCTTTGGGCCTGCGATAAATGTGAGGGAAAGCATCACCACCACAAATCCAATGACCACCACGGCCAACACAAGAATCGGCAAAAGCTGATCTAGCATTTTTTAAAATTCTCCAAATAAATGTCGGATCGAGTACGCACCATATTTATACAGGGGTTGCCAAAAAATTCCCATGAAAATTAATAGGATAACTTGTCCGAAAGAAAATATTTTTTCTACCTTATGGAGCTCCACTATGCCGGTTTTCTCAGTAATTGGTTTTTGAAATGCGAGAACGCTAAGTCTGAGCGCATAACAACCCGCAAAAAATATGTTCAGTCCCAAAAAATAAGTGAAAGGAGAATTAATGCACAGCGTTTTTTGCACCAACGTGCCTCCGTAAAATGGCGCGAACCCCGCTAGAGCCCAAACCGAAAGCATCACAATTAGAGCCTGGGCTGGAACCCTCCGACCCACGCCGACCCATTCCTTTAAGTCCGTTTCATTATCAAGGCCCAAGGCTTTTGATGAAACCGCTAATAAAGAAATAGCTACAACCGTTTCAGGAATATAGCCGAAGGCGAAGGTCATGATTTCTCGGGTCCCAAAAGATAGCGCCAAGAGAATTTGCACAAAAGGATTGATAATAAATAAGAGTAAGCTTTGCCTAATATTTTTTTGGCCCAACGCTAGAAGGGGGGTCAATACAAGGCCCATGGCCGCCACCCACTTGGTAAGATACAGTATTTGTGTACCGGTTTGGGGTTCAAGCTCTATGGCGCCCACTGATACTCTTGTGAATATAAAAAGTCCCTGCTTAATAAATATTTGAAGGGCAACTAAAGAAAACATCGCTGTGAAAAGAACTGACATTGACCATGACGATTTTCTTCTAGAGCGGCCAAAAATTCCCGTAACCGGCGGAATACTCGCCACAAACATGGCTCCAAATAGAATAATGAATTGGATAACGTTGACTAGCGCGAGGTCATCTTTTACGCGACTAAGGTGGATTTGAATTTCGTCAATTTGCGTCTCACCGAAAGTTAAAATACAAAGAGACAAAAACAGTGTGCAGCCAATGAGAAAACCAAAACACCTTCTCACAAGAGCCATTGCCAGGTCTGGCTGCTGTCCTTTTGGGGCTTCATTCATAAGCGCGCCTTGACTGGACAACATCATCGCAACAACAGAAAGTGTGGTAAAAAAAATTCTATTGGCCTGGACGGCCATGAGGCTGAAAAAAGCCATGCACAGGCACAAAATGGAAACGTGAACGGAAATCAGTCTTCGCTCAGAAAATCTGCCAATTTGAATAAAAAGAGCTGCGGCCAAGACGGCTACACCCAAACTATGAGAAACTCCGTCATTGATTAAGCCGCCTCGTAGAAACGGAACCGGATTTTTTGTGCCGCTAAGAAATAGTGCGAATATTCCAAATGCTAAAATCAGTGTGTGCCACAGCCACATCGCCCCTTGGGCCGGCGCATCCTTCAGTGCCGCGTAGCTCACCAAAAAAATTATTCCAATAGCTAATACTACAAGAGGAAGGAGGTGGATATTCATCAAAACCTTTCCTTTATAAATGAAATATCTATTCCCGCGCCCACAATTAATAGTGATACCGCTGCAAACACAGCCAAAACGCCTTGTTTCCAACTCACTGTCTTAATTTGCGTTTGTCCTTGGCCTTGTCTTGAGATTCCCAGCCACGAGGTAATGAAAAATAAACTCCAAAGTATACTCTGTGTAGACACGCGCGCAGATCCCGAGGGCGCAAGAATTCCCAGTAGTGGAATAAAAAGCAACGTTCCTGGGCTGGCAAAACTAAAAGTAGTACAAAATGTTTGTCGCGCTCTCCCACGGCTGGAGATTAACACCCATGCGGAAAATAAAATTCCCATAACTAGAGTGAATCCATCATTTCTTTGAAACAGTGCCCCCCACGTCAGGAAGAGCCCCCAGCCGGCAAAAAAGTAAATCTGCTTTTTTTCCAGTTCATTTTGAAAAAATGAAATCATGGCCAAGATCAAGCCTAGGATAGCAAAGCCGTATCCAAAGGCCCAGTACGTAGGACTTTGCTGCGCAACTTGGGGCAAAAACATTTGGCGATAAACATAGGCGGACACACCGGTCAAAATAAGGTGGAGGCAAGAGGTTAGCGACCCCGCCGTCTCAACTGCATTTGCTCTTTTGATTAAAA
>JBBQPV010000390.1:0-2816 GCA_038216925.1 Bdellovibrionia bacterium | reverse complement strand
TGAAAACCACTGCCCATGAGGGTCTTGCCCAAACAGCACCAAGCCCTACACGACTACTGTCATGCTCGCCCAAGTGATTAAATAATGCATTAGAGAGAGCGGTGGAATTTGATCCGGCGCCATTGATGTCACTGTACAAAGTTAAAATACTGGGAGTTCCACCAATTTGAATTCCCATATTGAGCTCGCCTTTTTCTAAACGTGCAAGTCCGGCCGGATTATAAAATGCGGCGTTGTAATCGTCGGCCACAGCAGCAAATGCACCGCCCATTCCCATAACTCTAGTTGAGATTGCAGGCTGATGAAGGTATTCACTTTGCGATGCAGAAACCTGCAAAGAAAATAGGAATGTCGTTACGGCAAATAAAAAAGCACTATTGATCATGTGGTTCCTCCATAATCCTGATTTGTTAATATGTTAGCCACAACATGCCGCATTACGCTACACTCAAATAAGAGATGAAATTTAATTTATTTTTTCTATTTCTGGGAATGCTTTTCACTACGACGGTCTTAGCGGCTTCTTCGCCCAATCAAACAACCAGCAAAGATCAAAGTTTAAACGATATTGAAAATCAAAGTAAAAAAGCACCCGCCCCCACGGAGCCTAAGGAGTTTTCCGACCAACTGGTTCAGCCCACAGAGGTGCCAGAAGTGCGTTACACAAAAAATGATTTTTTCTTCTCTGATTCTCGCGCCGTCACTTTATACACAGGGATCATGGATAATATCAATTCTGTGAGTAGTGTTCTCTACGGAATGTATGGGTTTAGTTACATGTGGTACAGCCAAAGACTATTTCATTTTGAGACTGGTTTTGATATTTCAGTCAATCAGGAGGCCCATTTGCGTATAATGGGGCGGTGGAATTCTCACTCCACAGACCGGTGCAGGCCTTATTTTAATGCGGGTTTAGGATTACGCGTCCTCCCTCAGGATAATTTGGGAGTGGTGCTTTCCTGGGGAAGACTTATTTTACAACTGGGTTACGGATTTGATTACAGCTTCTCTCAAAATGTGGCTCTTAAAGTTGAAGCATTTGGGGGAACCGACTCCGCTTTCAACGGTTTTTTTGGAATTGTTATGGGCCCTTCACTTAGTTTCTAATTTTTTCCAGTACCAATCGTACTTGTTTTTCTGTTGCCTGGTAATCGCCACTATTGTCTATCACAAAGTTTGCTAATTGTTTTTTCTTCTCCAGTGGAATTTGGGCCGCAATACGGCTGACCGCGTCTTCTGTGGAAATGTTATTTCTAGCGATCAATCGCTTTTTTTGAACATCGGGGGCCGCATCTACAAGGATCACCCCATCAAACTTATGAGCCAATTCTTTTTCATAAATTAAAGCTGCATCATAAAATGCCACGGCCAACCCAGAACGCTCGAGCAGGAGCCTCTCTTCAAGGGCACGCCACTGAATAAGGGGGTGGAGAATTCTTTCTAAAAGTACCCGTTTTTGCTGATTTTGAAAAATAATCTGGCCCAGCCTAGACCTATTTAATTCTTGGTTTGCAGACAAAATTTCCAAGCCGAATTGCTGGACTAAAGCCTTAAGACCAAACGTACCCGGCAAAACGACCTCGCGGGCAAGCACGTCCGCGTCTATAACGGAAAAACCTAGGTCCTGAATCATCTTCGTAACGGTAGATTTGCCAGAGGCAATTCCACCTGTAATACCAATCCATTTCATTGTTTAGATTTTCCGCCTCCATGACGAAAAGCTAACTAGAGGAATATACTAATAGTGTCTACAAAAGCTGAGATGTTTGGCAAATTTATTCTCTTAGACAAAATCGCCGTGGGCGGCATGGCGGAAGTGTATCGAGCCAAAGCTCCGGGGGCCGGCGGCATTGGAAAAATAATTGCCATCAAAAGAATCCTTCCTCAATACTCCGCTCACACAGATTTCATCGACATGTTCAAAAATGAAGCAAAGATTGCTCTCAATTTGACTCAAGCCAATATTGGTCAAATTTATGAATTCTGCGAAGAACAACATCAATACTATCTCACAATGGAATTCATTGACGGAAGAAATCTTCGTCAGATTTTATCCAGGTGCTCAAAATTACAAAAGGCTCTTACTATTGAACAATGTGTTTTTGTCATCACACAAATCACTAATGCTCTGGACTACGCACATCGCTGCACTGATAAAAACACCGGAACGGCTTTAAATATTATTCACAGAGACATGAGTCCGCAGAACATCATGATCAGCTACGAGGGCGAAGTTAAAATTGTCGATTTTGGAATTGCAAAAGCCGAAAGTAAAATTGAAAACACACGGGCCGGTACACTTAAGGGAAAATTTGGGTACATGAGTCCCGAGCAAGCAGAGGGCATGGAGCTTGACGCCAGAACAGATATTTTTTCTGCCGGCATAGTCCTTTGGGAACTTCTCTCAGGAGAAAGACTGTTTGTCGCTAACAATGAAGTAAACACCATTCGTAAAATCAGGGAATGCCAAATTCCTTCTTTAAGAAAAATTAATCCCAACATTCATGAGGAACTAGAGCGTATCACCAGTAAAGCATTAGCTCGAGACAGAAGCCTCAGGTATCAAACAGCGTCTGAGTTACATCGGGATCTGAGCCGATTCTTGTACAAAATTAATCCAGAATTTACTCCCCAAGATTTAAGTCTCTTTGTTAAAACTCTCTTTAAAGAAGAAATCATTGAGGATAGAAAAAAAATCACAGAATTTGCAAAAATTCAGTTTCCAACTGTGGAAGACCGCTCTACGGGAACTGGAGATCACACCAGAACCGCCACCTATACTGAAACTGGAGAAGCCCGAGGAAGTCAAAGTCAGG
>JBBQPV010000389.1:0-2822 GCA_038216925.1 Bdellovibrionia bacterium | reverse complement strand
CATCGATTAGCAAGTTTAAACAAGTGCTAATCAATGAGGAGGCCCGATGCACTTGAAAACGGAAGGGTTTAGATACTGGCAACGCGATTATGAACATTGGGAGTTAGATCTAAGAATTAAACCCTATTTGCGCAAAGACGTACATGCCGGTGAATTTGGATGGCTGAAGAAAGCTCGTGAAGCAAAATTTTATTCTACGGGGTTAATCGCACAGAGAATGGGAATGAGTCGGGGCGCTTACTGCGATTTGGAAAGACGCGAACTCAGCGGGTCAATTCAACTTAACAGTCTGAGAGCCGCGGCGAATGCTTTGGACTGCGAAATCGTATATGCAATTAGATCAAAGAAAAAAATTTCATTTGCCGAGCTTCATTGGGAAATTCTCTATCGCCAAGCTTTGATTCATCCATGGGTACAATCTAGTCCCAAAGCCTTAAAAGGGCGCGCATTAGGGCATGTGGCTCAACAACTGACCAAGAATTCAACTTTTAGGAGACTGCAGAACTGGTCAAAAAGAAAGCTATCTTGATCTGATGGCTTGGATGACATCCATTCGCGCAGCCTGAAGTGCGGGCACAAGACCCGCAACAGTTGCGGTTATAACGGTCGCAAGAGTTAAAATAGAAAATCTCCCGAATGAAAATACGGGATGGACAATAGGTGCAAGTTTAAACTGACTCACTGATAAACCTTTGCCTAAAAAAGGTGCCAAATCAAACCCAACATGTTGATGGTACAAAACCCACAGGATGCCAATTACAGTGCCTAGAACTGCAGCAAGAGTTCCAATGAGGGCCGCTTCAATGAGGATTAAAATACAAACCCCTGAGGGCGTCACGCCTAAAGCTAACATGACACCAAACTCTCTAGTTCTTTCAAAAACACTCATCAGTAAAGTGTTCACTACACCAAAAGTTGTCACAGCAAATAACACAAGAGAAATGAGAAGCAGAGTGGCCTCGTTAAAAGTAACCATCCCCGCTAGTGGAGGAACAACATCACGCCAGGTGGTAAGGCTAAGATTTTTTCCCACTGCAGATAATTTAGATTCCGTTGAAGTGCGTGTTTGATCTAGGTCCACAGCATTTTTTAATTTGATGGCAATTTCTTGGACTCCGGAAATAACTCCAATTTTTCTCACGCATCCTATGGGCGCATAGGCCATTCCGCGGTCAAACGCATTGGAGCCTGTCTCAAAGAGTCCCCTCACTCGCAGAAGTTCATTACCCAAAGTTCCGTCGCTTGCTTGCGCCATGATGACTACTTTGTCTCCTAAACCTACCTTCAATAATTTGGCTAATGAGCGGCCAATATAAATTTCCCGCGCCTTGCACTCCTCATCTTCACCGTCGGATAAAAATTCACCCTCCACCTTATTAGCCCTGATTTGCGTTACGTCTGCATCTATCAATGGATTTATTCCCTCCAGTGAAATTGGAGAGGATTGCTCTCCACTGGAGATAAGCGCTGGCAGGTGAACCCTTTCAGAATAAAAACTTTCTGAAGGAAGTATTTTTGAAAGTTCACTTAAGTTTGGTTGAAATGTAAATTGATTGAGAGGTTCATTTAAATACTCAGTGCGCCAGATTTGTAAATGACCCACCTGAGTGGATGTGACATTGTCCACAATCTGTTGATTTGTTCCTTTAAGAATACATTGCAACCAAAGTAATACAGCAAATCCCAAAGCCATACCGGATATAGTTAAAAGTGTTCGACGTTTGTGACGAAGAAGATTTCTTAGAGCAAGTTTCCAATACAAAATTCACCTTACTTTCGGAGTGCAAAAGCTTTCTTTAATGTCAGACATTCTGCCCGTAAGTCTTTCAGGGCGTACAATGTATCCCTCCACCTTACGCCGCCGTCCCTCAAAATAACATAGGTTGAGGCCGCCAAATTTGCCGATCCCGCTAAGCACATGAGTGGAGACAAAATAAACCCTGTAAAAAATGGCAATTTTGAATCCTTGTGCGCAAAAAAATAACAAAGTCCCAATAAGACAATATTGACCACCCCAATAACCGGGTAATTAGAAAATAAAGTTAACCAAGGTGCTAAAAATATATAGGGGAAAATGAAAAGTCCCAAAGTTACAAAGAGAAGGCTGTAGTCAAACCCCGCAAATGCATTTTTTAAAAGACCTTTGAATATCCCCTTGAACCCCGGTTGCCATCTTCTAAATATTCTATCTAATCCCACGGCTGCACGGCAGGAAAATCCTCGAGCACGAAATAATAATCCCATGCGCATGTCTTCCACTACTTCTAGTTTTAATGTTCTGTGTCCGCCTGTTGCTTCATATGCGTCTCTTCTCATAAGAAGGTAAGCACCATTTCCCATAAAATTTTTTCCACGGGCTTGAAAGAGTAGCCAAGGCCTTGCTGCAAAAAATACCAAAAAAACTCCGAACATCATCAAATATGCCGCCTCAATGGCACCTTCATATTCGGAATGTTCCAGAAGCGTCATAAAATCTATTTTTTTTCTCTTCATCCAAGTTATCGATTCCGCCACTGTGGAAGGAAAAAGTTTTACGTCACCGTCTATGAAAAGTAGGTATTTAGCTGACGGCAGGACTTTAACTCCTTCTTCATAACCTCTCCAACACGCTTGATTTTTTCCCAACCATCCCGAAGGCAAACTATCAATTGCAAGGGTGTGTATAAGTTCAGGATGCTTAACCTGAGCATCCTTCATTTTCTCTAGAGTGGAGTCCGAAGATCTGTCATCAACAGAAATTATTTTAAAATGACCAAGCCCCTCAAGACCAACCAATCGCTCTAAACATTTTGCCACTTGTTCTTCTTCATTTTTTGCGGGCA
>JBBQPV010000388.1:0-2830 GCA_038216925.1 Bdellovibrionia bacterium | reverse complement strand
GATTGGCTTAAGATTCGCCCACCTTCCCATGAGAATTATTTTGAAATAAAAAAACTCTTAAGGGGATTGGGACTTTACTCCGTTTGTGAAGAGGCAAAGTGTCCCAATATAGGAGAGTGTTGGGCTGGTGGAACCGCCACCTTCATGTTGATGGGGGATGTGTGCACAAGGGGCTGTCGATTTTGTGCCGTTAAAACAGGAAATCCAAAGGGTAAGATTGATTTAGAGGAGCCGCGGAAAGTGGCCCATGCCATTTCACAATTAAAGTTAAAATATGTGGTGATCACAAGTGTGGATCGAGATGATCTTCCCGATCATGGTTCCGGCCATTTTGCAGAAACCGTAACTGAACTTAAAGTCCGGGATCCGGGTTTAAAAATTGAAGTACTCACCCCTGATTTTCTTGGCCGGCGGGAATGGATTTCAAAAATTGCTAAAGCGGGCCCTCATGTTTTTGCCCACAACATTGAAACTGTCGAGAGACTCACACCTAAAGTAAGAGATCCTCGGGCAAAATATCAGCAGACTCTTGATGTGCTCACCATTATCAAAGAAGAAAATCCTGATTGTTACACCAAGTCTTCCATCATGCTGGGACTTGGCGAAGAAGACGCTGAAGTTTTAAAAACTCTTCAAGATTTGAGAGCTGTGGACTGTAATGTTGTGACCTTTGGACAATACTTGCAGCCTTCACGAACACATTTGAAAGTTAATAATTTTGTTACACCGGAAAAATTTCAGCATTGGCTGAAAGTATCTGAAGACATGGGATTCATGTATGTGGCTAGTGGTCCCATGGTGAGAAGCAGTTACAAGGCCGCACAATATTTTGAAGAAGGCGTGAGGAGACATCATGGCACTTGATTTTAAATTACCAGAAATGGGCGAGGGCGTGAATGAAGGCGAATTGGTCCGTTGGCTTGTGAAAGAAGGGGACCAAGTCACTCATGATCAACCGCTTGTTGAAATGATGACAGACAAGGCTACTGTAGAAATTCCAAGTCCAGCCAGTGGAAAAGTTTCCAAAATTGTGGCTAAAGAAGGGGACGTGATAAAAGTGGGACAAATATTACTTCAATTAGATGGAGCCGCCGGTGGCGAAAAATCTGCCCCGGAAAAAGCTCCAGCAAAAGCTGCTGCACAATCACAAGCGGAGGGGCAACCCGCTGGTCAAAATCTTTCAAAACCTCAACAAATGGAAACTTTGCAAGCTCAGGGGCAAGACACACCTCAGCGCCGCCAACAGACACAACAACATGCTCAACAGAGAACAGAAACGGCGAATAAAACCAGCGGCGGCGCCACCGATAGTCAGATTTCACCACCGTCAGCCGGAGCAGACGTTTTAGCAACCCCATCGACTAGACGCTACGCCAGAGAATCGGGAGTGGATATTAATGGCCTTGCCGGCTCAGGACCTGCGGGACGAGTAACAAGAGATGATGTGATTAAAGCGGCAGGAGCGGGAACTGGAGCAGTGTCTTTTGGATTTCCCACCATGGCAAAAAGTGGAGCGGCGGCACCTCAAGGTGCACCCACCAGACCACTTCCTACGTCACCGGCTTTTAATGGTCAGAATGTAGAACAGAGAAAACCTTTTCGCGGTATCCGGAAAAAAATTGCTGAAAATCTAGTTCATTCAAAACAAACCATTCCCCATTTCACTCATGTTGATGAAGTGGATGTGACAAATTTAGTTCAGTGGCGCACTCAAATGAAAGAGCAGGCCAGTCAGTACGGAATAAAATTAACTTACCTGCCTCTTATCATGAAAGCACTGGTGGCTACATGCCGTGAATTTCCCGCATTCAATACCTCTCTTGATGACGAGAAAAATGAATTAGTGGAAAAACATTATTACAATGTGGGTTTTGCCGCTGACACTCCCGAGGGCCTTCTAGTTCCTAACGTGAAAAACGTAGAGACTAAATCAATTTTGCAGGTGGCTAAAGAAATTTCAGAACTTGCGGATAAAGCACGTCGTGGGAAATTGGGTCCTGATGACATGAGACATGGCACAATTACTATTACAAATATTGGAAGCGTCGGCGGAATTTATGCCACACCTATTATTAATTGGCCAGAAGTCGCCATTATTGGCGTCTATGAAATTCAAAAGAAGCCCGTGGTTATTAATGACAAAGTGGAAATTCGGGAAATGATGAACGTCACGGCTACTTGTGATCATAGAGTTGTGGACGGCGCCGTTGCCGCAAGATTTTTGAAGAAATTTAAAGAGCGTCTGGCTAATCCTCAGGCCTTGTTATTGGAAATGATATGAAACAAGTAGATGTTTGCGTTATCGGCTCTGGTCCCGGTGGATATGTTGCGGCCATCAGGGCAGCGCAATTGGGAAAGAAAGTTCTAGTGGTAGAGCGCGAATACACAGGAGGAGTTTGCCTCAACGTGGGGTGTATTCCATCCAAGGCCATGATTTCTGCTGCGCATTTTTATGAAAAAATGAAAACCTCAGAAGAAATGGGTTTCAGTTATTCCGGCGTCAAAGTTGACATGGCAAAACTTCAAACTTGGAAAAAATCTGTAGTGAGTAAACTCACCGGTGGAGTGGGTCAACTATTAAAAGCAAATGGTGCGGAACTTATCCAAGGAGAGGCAACCTTTGTCTCCCCTCAGGAACTTGAAGTTAAAGTCCAGGGTGGGGCAAAAGAGAATATTAAGGCCACAAATTTTATTATAGCCACGGGCTCTCGTCCCATTCAAATTCCCGGTTTTGAATTTGACGGTAAAAATGTTTTCTCCAGTACTGAGGCCCTAGATATTTCTGATCTTCCTAAACGAGTGGTGGTGGTTGGTGGGGGATACATCGGTC
>JBBQPV010000387.1:0-2836 GCA_038216925.1 Bdellovibrionia bacterium | reverse complement strand
CGGTTGCTATAAATATGAGTATCCAGCGTTTCATAGTCTTCCTCTCACCAGTACATAGTTCACAGGGGGTGCCACCACTTAGGCTGAGCTAAGGGGTTGAAACCAGTGGAAGAATGGGGCACGCTTGCCATCGTCATAATGTAGACGGGTGCATCGGGCGCTGACACGCGTGTCCCCCAAGTACAAAAAGCGTTACAAAATCAACCAGTTATGGGTTAATCAGTGTGCAGATGAATAAAGACAAAAAAGGTCTCCTAAAGGCCGCACAGAAGCAAGACCCCCGTGCTCTAGCTCAGCTCCTCACCGCAGTGGAGAAGGATTTGAGCTCAGCCATTTCATTTCTTTCCCATCAGAAAGTGAGCGGCAAATCCTTACGCCTAGGAATAACCGGTCCTCCAGGTGCTGGCAAAAGCAGTTTAGTGAATTTGATTATTGGTCGCTTAAGAGCATTAAAATTATCTGTAGCTGTTCTTGCGGTGGATCCTTCTTCTCCGTTTACAGGGGGAGCAATCTTAGGAGACAGAGTTCGTATGAATAGTCACGCGGACGATCGATCCGTATTCATAAGAAGTGTGGGCTCTCGAGGAGGATTCGGCGGCCTCAGTGCGGCGACGGGTGCCATGGCCAGAGTATTTGAACTCTGCGGATTTGACGTCATTCTCATTGAAACTGTGGGAGTAGGCCAAACAGAGTTAGAGGTGATGAATCTGGTTGATTTAACCACTGTTGTTTTAGTTCCTGAAAGCGGAGATGTGATTCAAACTCTCAAGGCTGGAATTTTAGAAATAGCGGATATTTTTATTATAAATAAAGCGGATCGGCCAGGGGCGGACGCTCTTGCGGTAGAGCTAAAAAGTTTGGTGGAGCAGGAGGGCCACGGCGCAAGGGAGATTTTTTTAACTTCTGCGACAAAAAACGAAGGCGTTGATGTTTACGCGGAATATTTAATGAAACTTGCACAGGTAAGAGTCAAGAACGTGGAGCGTTTGAAAAGGCGAGTGCAGGGAGAGCTTAGACATTTACTTCTTTTTAATGCCGATAAGAAAATCAGAGAAAAAATCTCTAAACTGAAATTTACGGATGCGTTTCAAATTTATAAAAAAATTAAATAAATTCCCAGCCTCGGTCAGCAGCTTCTTGAGCCTTATCCGCACGAGGTCCTGCGCCTTGAGCAAAATCTGGTCTACCGCCACCTTTTCCGTCCATCACCGCAGCTACTTGCTTTAATATATTTCCTGCATGAAATTTTCCCACAAGATCCTTTGTGACACTAACAACAAGGGGGCAAGTTGGAGATTCTTCTGTGGGGATGCCGATGAGAATAATCACTCCTGACTTGAGCTTATCTTTTATTTTATCTGAAAGAGAACTCAGGAGATCACGATCCGCAATCTCCACATGGGCACTGACCACTGGGGATCCCTTTACATTTTTGGCACTGGAAACCATTTGATCGATATCAATGGTGGAATTTTTCGATAACGCGGATTTCATCTCTCGCTCAAGTTTTTTTACTTGTTCAGTTAATTTTTGAACCTTGTCGGATACTTTTCCATCGGTGACCTTAAGGGTTTGTTCCAAGTGAGAAAGTTCTCGGTCCCTTTTAAGCAGCACATCAATCGCCGTATCACCGGTTATTCCCTCTATACGTCTGACGCCGCTGGATACGCCGCCTTCGGACATAATTTTAAAGACTCTGATGTCACTAGTGTTATTCACATGAGTGCCACCACAAAGTTCTGTAGAAAAGTCGCCCATTTTTAATACGCGCACATTGTCCCCGTACTTTTCCCCAAAAAGAGCCATGGCACCAGCTTTGATGGCGTCCTTATAAGAGGTCAATTTTATGTCAACTGGATGAGCGTTGGAAATTTCTTTATTCACGGTCTTTTCCACCATTTCAATTTGCTCTCTTGTCATGGGTTGTGTGTGGGTAAAATCAAACCTTAGACGCTCAGCCTCCACAAGACTCCCTGCTTGACTGACATGAGTCCCAAGAACTTTTCTCAGGGCCGCATGAAGTAAATGTGTGGCGCTGTGATTCCGTTGGGTGTTTCTACGTTCTGGGGAAACCATGAGTTCAACGGTTTCACCGCCTTTAAGAGTCCCAGTTTGCATTTCAATGAAATGGATAAAAATATCATTGATACGTTTTGTATCTGTGATTTTAAATTTAGCGCCGGATTTTGAGGTGCCTTCCCCGTGATCGCCCACCTGGCCTCCGCCTTCGGCGTAGAACGGTGATTTATCAACAACAAGTGCGTCTCGGAGATCATTTTCCGAGGATTTAATTTCAGAAACTTTTTCACCTGAAGAAAATAGACCTAGAATCTTTGATTGTGAACTCAATGCCTCATAGCCAAGGAACTCTGTAGGTTTAATTCCTTGAATGGCTTTCATGAGAAGGCCCATCTCTGGATTATTTTTTCCACCAAATTTCCCACCGGCTTTTGCAGTTTGTCTTTGTCCTTCCATCCTCTTTTGAAAATCGGCCTCGTCTATAATTAGGCCGGCTTCGGCGGCCATAATTTGTGTGAGATCCACGGGAAATCCAAAAGTGTCGTAGAGTTTAAAAACCGCTTCCCCAGGCAATGTTTTATTTTTTGAGGATTTCAATTTTTGAATCTCTTGATTTAGTATTTCTGTTCCTTGTCCTAGGGTAACTAAAAATCTTTCTTCTTCAGCCTGAACCGTGGAAAGAATAAAATCTTTTCTGGTTTCAAGTTCAGAATAATAGGATCCCATTTGACCAATCACAGCCTTGACTGCGGGCAAAATAATACTTTTCTCAGATAATTTTTTTCCGTATCGAATTCCTCGGCGCATGATTCGTCTT
>JBBQPV010000386.1:0-2845 GCA_038216925.1 Bdellovibrionia bacterium | reverse complement strand
CACTCTCATGCCCGAAACCTCTCACGAAATTCATGAGATGATGGCAAAACTTCCCCAGATTTTTAAATCTTCACCAAAAGAAAGTCCTGAAATAACAAAGGCAAAAATTCCAAAAATTTTGACCCCGTCAAAAGCATATCTTGCCTACAATAAGGCCGCACCACTTATTCTTCCTCCTGCCAAGAAGAAGGCGGCCCTAGTTAAAACTGCACAAGAAGATAAAGCTCGACGAAAAAAACGTAAAAAGAAATTAGAAGAAGCAGCAAATAAAAAGAAAGGCCCAGAACTCACGGTCATTAAAGTTGCAGGCACTAATGATAAAAAATTAGATTACTCCGCTGACTCCATAACAACTACAGATCTAAGTTATACTACCGAAGATAAGAAAAAAAAATCGCCGTTGGCGCCGATTCCTCAAGCTTCCAAAATTAGCTTGGCAGATTGGATTGCGCGACTCACCCAACACCCCTCCAGCACAGACCTAAAAGCATTTCTGGCACTTTATAAATCAGGCCAGATCACCAGCCGGGATTATTATTCAGTCCTTTCACTAATGCAGAAGTCATCAAATAAAGAAGCCAGGCGACTATCTGTGGTTGGAAGTTCCGTTGAGCCTCATCCCGACGCATTTCAAATTTTAGTTCATGAAAAATACGCGGAAAAAGAAGCCGACATTCAAACCTTCGCTGCGGCAAGGCTCCTTGTCTATAAAGACGTAAAATATTTAAGTTCCCTGACCCAACCGCTGATGTCTGGAGATGTCTTCGCCAAAACCGAAGCCGCAGATATTTTAGGACAAATTGCCCGGGGCTTAGCAGGGACTCCACAATCCGTCACTACTGATGTTAAACAGTGGTTCAGCAGATTTGTTGTCATCCTCACACCTCTAAGTAAGGATGCAGCACAGGCGACCCTTCAGGCCTCTGCATCCCACGCGCTCACCGCTCTCCGCACCATTCTTGGTTAACGTCTAGACAAAATGATTTTAGTTTTGCAAAATAACTCATGGTTTGGAAATCCGTATTTACTCTTTTTGTTACGCTGCTTTTTTACAGTGGAAAATCCATGGCTACCTTAAATTTGCCCACCGGTTTATCTAACGGTGAACAACAGCTGATTTTACAAACTTTTGGATTTGGGACAAGTTTTAGGCCTGTAGATAATCCTTATCCTCTTGGAGGATACACTGGATTTGAAGTTGGACTGACGGCACAGAGTATTCCCACAGCGGACATTGGTTATTATGGTAACCGTACAACAATTGACCGCAATGTTATCTACCCACTTATTAGTTTTGGAAAAGGCATTTTTGACAACATTGATCTTCTCATGAGTTTTATTCCTTACAATGAAAGCACTGGCATTGGTATCTATAGCGGTGCTTTCCGCTGGAGCTTTTTTCAAGCCACTTTTGTTCCCGCGAGTTTTAGTCTTCTACTCTCTGGGGGGAATACTAATTTAAATAACGTTTTTATATCTCAGACACTTGGTGCCGATGTCATTACAGGTGTTAACGTAGATCCATTTTCATTTTATTTTGGTGTGGGAACTTTATATGGGCAGGCGCAATTTTCACCCAATCTGACCTCAGATGGAACTTTCTCAAATCAAACCGGGCGAGCATTCCATACTCTTTTGGGCGTGAATGTTTCTATCGCGGAGTTCTTTTCCGCCATGGAAGTAGACACCTACAACACCACCGTGGTTTCTCTAAAATTTGGCGCAAGATTATAATTTTTTAATTTTACTCAGAATGCCCGTAGTGGAATGGCCATCAACAAAAGGTAGATTTTTACAAACCCCACCATAAGATTCAACAAAGTCTTTTCCCACTATTTTATTTATATCCCAATCTCCACCCTTAACTAAGACATCTGGTTTCACTTCGCGGATAAGTTCCATTGGTGTGGCTTCAGAAAAAATACAGACGGCATCCACAAATTTCAGGGATAATAAAATGACTGCTCGATCAGACTCACTTTGTACCGGCCGATCATCTCCTTTTAGTTTTCTCACACTTGCATCTGAATTTAAGCCTAAAAATAAGAAATCACCGAGGGTTCTAGCTTGAGATAGGTAAGTGACATGACCGATGTGTAAAATATCAAAACATCCATTGGTGAAAACGATTCTCTTTTTATTTTTCCGGAGATTTTCGCAGAAGCTCGCCACCTTGTTCAATTCAAGTGGGAGTCCTAGGCTCATTTCTTTTCCGAGTAGAGCTGCAATCCGGACAGAATTCCCGCAATGTCCTCGCCTAGTGCTGAACTTAGTGCAGGTAAAATGATAAATCCGGTGAGGGTGATAACCAATGTTCTCCACGCTACTTTAAATGGGTAAAGCATACTTCTCTGTTGTTCCGGAGTTCCTAACCTGACGTCAAACACCCACTCGCCCAATGTTTTCCCAAAAAAAGTACGACAAGTGACTGTATAAATTTCGAACACGGCAAAGATAATAGCCATGGACGCTGTTTGTAATCCGCCATCATTTTGTAAAGATTCGTAAAGTGACCCTACCTCTACTTTTGTTAGTGCAAAAACAACCGCCGAAAATAGAAGTGTAAATCCCGAAACCATGGCGGTATCAAAAAACGCCGCTGGCCAATCGGAACTGATAGGCGAGTATTCAATGGATGTGGATTTATTTTCTATAAGTGTTGCATTGGGGAGTGCCGGTTTCCAACCAAGGCCGGCTTTTGGAGCCGGAGTGATGGGCTGACGAGTTGGCATTCCCAGAGGTGCTTGACCTGACTGACGTGTTTCTCTGACAGCGCCCAGTCCCGTATTGGGTTTAAGTACTTGGGTAGATTTGGGTTGTGGCATGAATCCTGTTTGCCGAGGCA
>JBBQPV010000385.1:0-2848 GCA_038216925.1 Bdellovibrionia bacterium | reverse complement strand
TTTTTTAAACTACTCTCAAAATACCGGGCTTCCTCTATTTTTGCAGAATTAAATCCAGTCACGAGGACAAATCCTGTCGTGCTGGAGGTGAGAAGCCGGTGAACTTCCGCGGTTCTGTCTCTGAGAGCCTTTTGCCAATCTCTAATTGCGGAAAAAAATTCTGTGATCACAAAAACAAACTCCGAACCTAAGATTTTTTCCAACAATTTAAATGCCACTTTAGTTCCTCTATTCATGAGGCCGAGGCTTAGCTTATCAATGGTGGAAAACGGCATCAAAAACCACTTCATAATAGAATCTTGAAAAAGCGTATGAATTTTTGTTGGAGCATTTAAAAAATCAATGGCGTGTTTTGTGGGCGGTGTATCTAAAATGACAATGTCAAATTTTTCTGAGCTTACAACTTGAAGAAGTCTTTCCAGAGAAGTGTACTCTTGAGATCCATTCAGTGCCGTTGAAAGTTGCTGGTAAACATTGTTGTCTAAAACCTTTTGAGCAATTTCTGGTGAGGGGGCAAGGCGCCTAATGAAGTCATCAAAGGTCCGTTTCATATCCAGCATTTCTGCGTAAAGTTCCCCTGGAAGATCCGGTGCATGGACGCGATTTTCAGTCTCATGGAGAGATTCCAGCCCCAAAGAATTTGCTAATCGCTTTGCAGGATCAATAGTCATCACCAATGCTTTTTTACCTAGTTCAGCTGCCCGTAGTGCAAGTGCGGCCGAAAGTGTGGTTTTTCCTACACCACCAGATCCGCAGCAAATGAGAACTTTCTTTGTGGTTAAGAGTTTGTCAAATCCCACTTTTTCTCCAGCTGAGGCAATATAGATTCAATGAGCTCTTGCCCCTTCACGTTTTTCAAAACCTGCTCTACTCCGGTAAATTCTCCGAAATTTTCTTTAATGCGCACCATCTGTTTTTTCTGCGCGTCTTCTTTAGCAGCTATGTAATTTAAAAACTCTACCGCACTAGGTTCTTTGAGTTGATTTTTTAAACTGTCCTTCTCGGTATCGGTCAATCCAGAACGAGCGATTTGATTACAGATGACACTGATATCCGCGTTGAATTCTTTTTTTAAACTGTCTGCTAATTCTTTAGACTCATTGACAGGTAAATCCTCAGGCAGTGTCACAACTATATATTTAACTAATTTAGGATCGCTTATAGTTTCATCAATGCCCTTGGCTTGCTCATTTAAAGCGCCAACTTTGAACATCGTACCTAAACCTCTCGGCGCTCTGAGAAGGGCCAGAGCGTGTCCTGTACTATAGCAATCCACAACGAGGAGCTCATAATCAGAAGGAATAATCCCTCTGATATCAGATGTTAATTTTCCTAATATTGAAAGTTCAGGCAGGGCGGGGGCCGCATTGATAAACGCCCTCATCACTTTATTTTGAAAGAGAAGATCATAAAGCTTCGGGAGTCTTAAATAATGGAGGGCATATTCTTTAAGGCACTCCTCCGGAGTAAGAAGGGCCACATGAACTTGAGGGATGACTTCACTGGGTTCATAAGTGATTCCGCGGGTTTCAAAAAAAGATTCATAGAAACTTTGTTGCCCCAATTCCATAAGACAAACCCGTCTCCCAGCCCTTGCTTCTCGCAAAGCGATAGCGGCAGCCATGAGGCTCTTACCCACGCCGCCTTTTCCAGTCACAAAAATGAGTTTCTTTCCGCTGAGGTCCATAGTGTTAATCCTTGATTTTATCCAGTAATTACCTTATTTTGCATCTTTTATTCTCGACCTTTAAGGAGTCCTTCATGAAATCTGAATTGCAAAAGTTAACAGGCCTTTCACGCCGCCTAGACGTTGAAGTTTCAACAGAGGAAGTTAACGCAGCGCTGGAGCGCATGTACAAAGAAGTTCAGCGCAATGCAAAATTCAAAGGATTCCGTCCTGGCAAAGCGCCCATGGCAATGGTCAAAAGTGAATATAAACAGAGAGTTGAATACGACGTGGCCGATCAAATTATTAGACAAAACTATGACAAGGCCATGGATGAGCACAGCGTTGATCCTGTCACGTTTCCTCAAATTGACTTTTCTGGTTACAAAGAAAACGAGCCTTTTAAATTTTCCGCCACCTTTGAAGTACGACCAGAAATTTCTCTGAAAAAATACAAAGGCCTTGAAGTGGAAAAGGAAAAATTAGACATCAAGGAAGAGGTTGTAGATAAAATCATGGAGGACATCAGGGCCAGTAAAGCAGAGCTGGTGCCTGTAATTGAGATTCGACCAGCCCAAAAAGGCGATACTGCTGTCATCGATTTTGTCGGGAAAATCGGCGGAGAGCCACTTCAGGGTGGGACGGCAAGTGATCATGCTTTGGAACTAGGTTCTGGAAATTTTATTCCAGGCTTTGAAGAGGGCGTTATGGGCATGCTTCCCGGCGACAACAAAACCATTAATTTGAAATTTCCTGAAAATTATCAGGCAAAAGAAATTGCCGGTAAAGATGTAGAGTTTTCCGTTTCCCTTAAAGAATTGAAGAAAAAAGTTTTGCCGGAAATGACTGATGAACTGGCAAAAACCTTGGGTCAAAAAGAAACTGTAGCGGAACTCAGAGAAGAAATTAAAAAAGATGTGGTGGCTGGTGAAGAAAAACGAGTCAAAGATGATTTGAAAACAAGAATGCTTCAGGCTCTTGTTGATAATAATCCCTTTGAAGTTCCCCAGTCCATGGTTGCCGATCAGAAAAAGGTTATCATTGAAGATGTTCAACAAAGAATGAAACAAGATGGAATGGATGAAGCGCAGTTTGAAGAATATAAAACAAAGTGGGATGCGGACTTCACTAAATCTGCGGAGTTTGTTATCCGTTCAAGCATGCTAGTCAATACTATTGCTA
>JBBQPV010000384.1:0-2880 GCA_038216925.1 Bdellovibrionia bacterium | reverse complement strand
AAGTATCTGTGGAAAAATTATATTTTTCCTCTGCCTGAACAACTAGAGAACAAAGAATAATGAGCGCGAGTATTTTTATTTTTAAATTCACATCATACCTATGTTTTTAACGCTGCGTTTACTGAAAAGGGAACGGCGTACCTTTAGGCGGAGTTGCCGCTTACTTCAGAGGAGCCGTGTTCTTTTACTTCTTGGCCGTCGTAGCGATACACCTTAATTACACCGTCCATGACAGTTCTCAAAAGCACTGGTCTTGTCCACAGTACAAAAATATTTTTAAGGGTTTCATCCATGTAGTTGGGTTGGAGATCTACGCCCTCGTGCATATGATCAAGATAGAGTTCGCCGCGGTTTTCAAAGTTGCCGTCTTGTACCTTGATAATTGGCTGGCCGAAGTTTGTGAGTTGAAACAAGAGTTGCTTTTTAATCTGAGGGAAATTTCTAGTGTTGATCTCATATGCACCAGTGCGGTGGTTAAATTGGTACACAAACATTTTATGCCGAACGCAAAACTCTTCCGTGAGGAAAGTATCAATAAACATCACATCATTCATATCGCGTCTGACTTCAAAAATTTTCTTTCGGCCCAAATCTGTTTTCTTATTCCAGTTGAGTTTAGTTTCGTAGTCCGTGCATTCTTCATATTCTTTTCCAAAGCGACCGTTGTTCCAGCGCTCTTCAATGTCTTTAAATAGCTCGATACCTAACTTATAGGGGTTCAATTTCCCTGGCTGCATGGCCACGGTGCCAGCATGGTGGTCCGCATAATCCACAACTTCACTATCAGAAAGAATTTTTGACGTCATGAGTTTGGAGTGCCAGTATGAGGCCCACCCCTCGTTCATGATTTTTGTCATTCCCTGTGGCACGTAATAATAAGCCTCATCTCTAATTATGCTGAGAATATCTCTCTGCCACGGAGGCAAAGGCGCATAGTCCATTAAAAATAAAAGCAAGTCTTGCTCAGGATAAGGCGGGAATTTTGCCGATTTACTTTGCTCTTCAGTAATTTTCTTTTGTTGATCATCAAGAAATGATTTTGGATTTATAAAGTGATCCATATAACCGTGTTCTGATTTCAATTTATGAACGGTTTTTTCCGCATGCTGAGTGGGATCATCGTGACGATAGCGTTTAATAAATGGGGAGTGACGGTCTATCAAATTCTCTAGTGATAGAGTGCGGTCAATAAACTCTTCGACCACATCTTGTCCGTAAGTGTCTATATAACGGCGAACTCGCGTGGCGTGGTTGGCCATCTGATCAACCATTTTGCGATTTGTTTTATTAAACCACTGATTGTTTTTAAAAAAATCACAGTGCCCGTAGACGTGGGCCATGACGAGTTTTTGATCAACAAGCTCATTACTCTCAAGCAAATAGGCGTAGCAAGGGTTGTTGTTGATCACCATTTCATAAATTTTTGAAAGGCCATAGGTGTAGCCCTTAGCAATACGCTCATATTCCATTCCAAAACGCCAATGGGGATATCGAGTTGGAAATCCACCGTAGGCAGCCAGAGCATTCATTTGGTCATAATCAACCATTTCAAAAATCATTTGAAAGAAATCTAACCCATGATCAGCGGCAATTTTTTCAATCTGTTCCTGAATTTTCGCAAGCTCCGGGGTAATATTACTCATTTGCCCTTCCCTAAAAAATCTTTGATGGAATTGTAAATGGCTTCCCTATTTTCTATTCGAGATGTGATGAGACGCTCGTCATCTGCAAAATCTTTTTGAAGATCTTTGATGAATTGGCCACTTCCGTATTTACTTTCCACCTGGCCGTAACAAAAAATATTTATTTCTGGCAATACTTTGTCCCGTAGGAGGTCAACGCAAAATCTTGTATCCTCTCCACTCCAGTTATCACCATCACTGAAATGAAAAATATAAATATTCCAATCATTGGGCGGATATTCTTCCTGAATCATTTTATGGGCCAAATTGTAAGCGGAGCTAATGAGTGTTCCACCGCTCTCCCGAGTTTTAAAAAACGTTTCCTCGTCCACTTCTCTTGCTGCGGCGTCGTGAATAATAAAACGTGTTTCAAGTTCCTTATATTGTGACTTAATCCAAGTATTGATCCAAAACGATTCCAAGCGAACAATCTCTTTTTGCTCGTCACCCATGGACCCCGACACGTCCATAATATAAATAATGACAGCATTACTCTGTGGTTGCTCTGAAGGCTTAGAACTCCGGTATCTAAAATCCTTTTTGGTAGGAATAATAATGGGATCTTTCTCATCATAGGTTCCGGAAACAATTTGTCTCTTTAAAGCTTGTTTAAACGTGGATTTAAAGTGTCTGAGACTATCGGGACCAATATTATGCCGACCTGAATACTTGTTTTTCTGAGCATTAATTTGTTTTCTACCTTTTGGCTCAATTTTGGGAAGTTCTAATTCTGTTCCAAGCATATCTGCAAGCTCGTCAAAACTAATATCTACTTCAAGAAGATGTTCCCCAGGAGAATTTCCAGCCTGGCCCTCTCCCTCTTGAGGATCACCGTTGACAGGGGAGCCTTGGTCTCCCTCCCCTTGACCCACACCACCGGAATTCTTTGGACCATACTTAAACGTAGGAATGTCAATTTGAGGAAGAGGAATAGAAATAAATTCCTTGTCCTGTTTTCCAATCATCTCACCTTGGGTTATGAATTTCTTAAAGTTAGATTTAATTCTCCCCTTGATGATGTCTCGAAAACGATTATGGTCCTGTTTTATGTACAGGCTCATTTGTTCTTCACGTCCCCTCGGGCAAAAATGCTTGCCACATAATTAAGAACATCCGCCGCACTGATTTCATCGTATCCAAAATCTTTTATCAGACGACTTTTGACGATATCGATTTTCTCTTGAGTGTTCTTGTCAAT
>JBBQPV010000383.1:0-2895 GCA_038216925.1 Bdellovibrionia bacterium | reverse complement strand
CGCCGCCGCCAGCTTACGCATGTCGACGCCTAAATACCAAACTAGACTTCCGTTTGACATCATGTACAATCTTTCGCCCTTGGTTTTTATCTTCGCCCCCGAACGAGAAATAGCACGCATTTGACGTGTTTGTATTTGCGCCCAGATGGGCCTTATGGCAATAATCCTAGCTTGAGGAAGACACATTGCAAAAAAAATTAGACGCGCCACAATATGGGCCTAAAGAGGGGGTGGAAGAAATTCGGGATTCTTCAGGAACCCTTTTGGCCATGATTATTCGGTCGGCCTTTAAAAAGCCCGGCATTAATTTTGTTACTCCGGGGGATTTTTCACAGCAAGTAGGTTGTCTTCTTCATCCTGTGGGAAAAAAAATCGAACCTCACGTCCATAATCTAGTGGTAAGGCAGGTTCAGTTTACCCAAGAGGTATTGTTCATTCGGAAGGGCAAAGTCCGAGTGGATTTTTATGAAGAGACCCAAGCCTACCTAGTGAGTTCCATTTTAGCATCGGGAGACACAATTCTACTTATTTGCGGTGGCCATGGGTTTGAAGTTCTAGAAGAAGCAGATATTATTGAAGTGAAGCAAGGCCCCTACGTTGGCGATCATGACAAAACTAGGTTTAAATCCATCGAAGCTACTAAGTTGCGCTGGCAAGACAAATGACCCAAGCAGCCGTGCCTGTTAATGAGCCCCTTCTAAATGGTAATGAGGCCAAATATTTACAACAGTGTATATCGACCGGATGGATATCCTCTGAGGGACCCTTTGTTTCAGAATTTGAAAACTTATTTGCCAAAAGAGTGGGTAGAAAATTTGGTGCTGCTTATTGTAACGGGACGGCTACTTTAGAGGCAGCCCTGGTGGCTCTTAGATTACCTCCTGGATCTGAGGTGATATTGCCAACTTTCACCATTATTTCTTGTGCAGCGGCTGTGATCCGAGCTGGCTTAAAACCAGTTATGGTGGATTCAGACGGGACAACTTGGAATATGAATGTCGATCAAGTGCGAGAAAAAATAAATTCTAAAACAAGTGCTGTCATGCCTGTGCATATTTATGGATTACCTGTGGACATGGACCCCTTAATGGGTTTGGCAAAAAAGCATAATCTTAAAATAGTTGAAGATGCGGCAGAACAGATAGGCCAAACGTACAATGGTAAGCAATGCGGGAGTTTTGGAGACCTCAGTAGTTTTAGCTTTTATCCAAATAAACACGTCACAACTGGCGAGGGCGGAATGTTAGTCACCGACGATGAGGATCTAGTAAAGCGCTGCAGATCCCTGAGAAATCTATGCTTCAAAGCGGAGAGGAGATTTGTCCACGACGAGCTTGGATATAATTTTAGAATGACTAATCTTCAAGCGGGAATAGGGTTGGCCCAACTGGAAAGATTAGATGAATTTTTAGAAAAAAAAAGGCGTGTTGGAAATTTGTATAATTCTTTACTGGAAGAAGTAGCAGAATACTATGAAGTGCAACCAGCTCAAACTTCCTACTCTCAGAATATTTATTGGGTCTATGGATTAGTTTTGAAGGAGTCATTTCCACATGATGCTTTGTGGTTTATGAATAAGCTTTCTGAGAAGAACATCGGAACCAGGCCATTTTTCTTTCCCATGCATGAACAGCCTGTTTTTAAAAAAATGAAATTATTTGAAGGAGAGAGTTACCCAGTGGCGGAGAGACTAGCTAGAAGAGGTTTTTATCTTCCCAGTGGTTTGGCTCTTTCTGAGGAGCAGGTTGTTCGGGTGGCCACCGAAGTGAAAAAAATAATCAAGGACGTTGTATGAACGAACTCACAGTAATTTTACCAACGCTCAATGAAGCCGGAAACATTAAAAAGTTATCTGAAGAAATTTGGAAATACGTTCCTGGGACTTTTATTATAGTTGCGGATGATGGTTCCACAGATGGAACTCAAAATATTGTAAAAAAAATGATGGCTGATTTGAGGCCCATCAAACTTATTGCTCGATCCGGCAAACCTTGTCTCACGGATTCTATTTGGCAAGGTATAACTGAGTCTCGCACTCCATACGTCGCCTGGATGGACGCGGACCTTTCCCATCCGCCTGAGCTATTGCCAAAACTCTTTGAAAAGGCAAGGCAAACGGGTTGCAGCATTGCCAGTCGATTTGCGCCTGGTGGAGCTCAGAAAAAAGCTTCAAAGGATACGCCGGATTCAGTGTTTGCGGTTTTTTTGTCCGTGGTTGTGAATTTCTTTGTTCGTAAATGGCTTAGGCTTTCAATCACCGACTATACAAGTGGATTCATTGTATGTCGCCGTGACCTCATTGCAGAACATAAACTAGTAGGGGATTACGGCGAGTATTTTATTGAGCTCATGTATTTTCTCTCAAGAAGCCAAGTTAACGTGATTGAGGTTCCCTATGTGTCTCCTCCCCGGGTTTGGGGAGAATCAAAAACTGGTGCGTCTCTCCCCCTATTGTTTAAAAGAGGAATAAAATATTTGTGGATAACATTAAAACTGGTTCTTCCCAAGGGTCTATTCGGAAACTTGAGTCTGGCCCGAGTTCGCAGGAACAACTTAAAAAACTAGCTGAATTTCATCGCCAGCTTTTACCGTCTACTTCGTCCTCTCGAGCTGGGGTCAAAGCCGTATCTGAACTGTATAAAAATGTTGTAGCAGAGCCAAATTCATTTGTGCTTTGGTCTCCATCCGGTAGTTTTATTTCTGTTTCATTAAATTTGAGGGAAACAGAAAAATATTTGAGAAAAAATATTCCATTAAAAACCAAACTATCTTTAGCTTTGTACTATTTACTTTCTCCGCTCCATATTTTTAGTCGGCTAATTTGGGAGAAAATTATCCCTGTAACAAATGTAGCTTATATTTTGACTGTAGGATCCAAAAATTCTGAAAACCCTA
>JBBQPV010000382.1:0-2898 GCA_038216925.1 Bdellovibrionia bacterium | reverse complement strand
ATTGCCATCGCCAGGTTTTTTCAAAATTAAAAACTTAGGGTAGCGAAAATTATTAGGGCTTGGAGTCGCCTTTGAGTTTAAAAAACTAACAAGCTTATCCGAATTTCTTTTTGCATCAAAAGCAACTTCGAAAATATAAATTTCCGATCTTAGTGCAAGACGAAATGCCTGATGTGCTCTTAAAAAAGAAATTTTGATCAGTCTTGGAATGGCATCAAGACGTAACATGTGCTCAGCCATTTGCGCATTTCCTACCCCTACGACCATTGACTTCCACAGACTACAAAATGCGGTAAAGACTGTGGCCCTCCTGATTATGGGTTCACCTTTTGATTTCCTTCCGATCAAAATAGTAGAGACGCTCGCGTCAGAAGCAATTTTTTCTTTTTTAAAATTATAAAGTAATTTTGGAAGGAAAAGTCGCCTTTGAAAAAGACGTGTAGGTGACATTCCAATATCTAAACTTCTCGCCACCTCCGGATGGAGGGCAAGTCGAATCGGGAACGGAAACAGTCTGCCACCGCAAATTAGCGGACTCTCGTCAGAAAAAAAAGAGATGTCAGAATTTTCGTGTAGCAACGCACTCATAGCCGACTTTCCGCCACCCTGAGGCAACACAATCAAAACACCTTCGTTACCTTTTTTTAGACCCAACGCGTGCACCCGATGATAACCATGACTGTCCAAAGCTTCGCCAACCACCGACAGAAAGGCCGTAAATGCAATTTCATACAATTCTTCATTATTTGGACCAACAATTTTTAAAAAGCGCACCATCCTAGAGTTTCTAGCCGAAACAAAGGCTCCATTTCCATAATCGCAAAGACGCCTTCGCCCTAAACCGAAAACTGAGCACATTTTTGTTTTAAAAAGCGGGATGCCTTTTGACGGGATTTTTTTCTTTGCATCACTCGACACCTCAAGCTCTATCGTTATTTGAGAAGGTCTATGAATTGACTCTCTTAAAAAAAAACTAAAGTCCTCTATGAGCAATTCGGAGACCGCTTGGGCGCTTTGATTGGTCACTCTTACTTCAACGATGATTCCGTAAAAATCAAATTTCAAAATTTGGGTTAAGTTCATCCCGTCAGAAGACCAAAAAAAAGTCCTGTTCCATAACTCAAATGTACTACCGGAAACAGGAAAGCGCTCAGAGAGGCAGTTGGAACTGAAAGGCCCAAACGAATTTTTTTTGTAGCAACAAAAAGACAAAGGGCTAAGTATATTACAAACGGAAAAAACCACATATTCGGAAGGGACTTCAAAGTTACAAAAATAGAAAAGGTAATAAAAATATAAATCAAACAAGCCACTGGTATCGCATGAATCAAATTAATCTGTTCAGGTCCTCGTTTAATGAGTTGTCCACGACCATAGCCATATTTAAAAACTTGGCTCCCCAAGAGTTTCAATGTTGGGCGCCGATCATGCCAGACAATAAGACCGGGATCATATACAATGTGAAAACCTCTTTTGGAAATCTGCCGGATTAACCAATTTTCTTCGCAACATAAAAGGTCTTCCAAGAAGGGATTCGGTCCAATAACGTCTCTCCTTGCAAACATATTGCAGAGAATAAGTGATTCTTCTCCACAATTTCTCGTTTCTCCTGAAGATACATAACGAACTGACGAAAAATAAGTACCAAAGCGAGACGATAGGGCCACCCCAGTGGCTCTTTGAAAAAGAGAAGAATAGGGCGGGGTCAGATTGGGGCCTCCTAAGACGGCGCTTTGAGGTTTCATTTTTAAAGTACGTATAAATTTTAAAAGAGTGTCGGATGCAAGCACTGTGTCATCATCAATAAAATATATCCAGTCTCCCCCAGTAGCTTCCAATAGCGTGTTGCGGACTGCAGAGGGCGTGCGTCTTTTTTCGGAAGGGATGACTTTAATTGTAATATCTCGGCAATCCGTAATCAACTTATCTAACATGGCGGAAGTGTTCGAATCCGGCCCATTAATGCCAATCACCACTCGACAGTCCATATCAGGAACAGCCCGAATAGCTTCAAATAAACTTAGAAGGCACGATCCGCATTGTTTGGGACGATTATATGTCACGATGACGATGGAGAGACTTGGAAGTTTGAAAGTCGGCAGCGGTTCGTTTAAAAAAATACCAGTTCTATCAAGCATTTTAATAGTCTAGCCTGAGAGCTGGAGGTCAAGTCAACCCTGCAAATACATCTTGAACAGACTTTTAAAAATGTTAACCTTTTTGGCGTGAATAAAAATATTAAGAACTCCCTTCCTCTAGTCTCGATTGTCATTCCTTCATATAATCATGAACTGTTCATTGAAGAAGCTATTCTCTCTGTCTACAATCAAACTTACAAAAATATAGAACTAATAGTTGTCGATGACGGTTCAACCGATCGATCGCCACAAATTATTAACAATGTGATGAAAACTTTATCGGACGGGTCCTTTCAAATCCGGTTTTTCCAAAGGCCTCACTTCGGAGCTCACTCCGCGATTAACTTTGGCCTAAAACGAAGTAAAGGAAGGTTTCTTACCCTCTTAAACTCAGACGACTTCTATTTTCCCAATCGAATATCATCACTGGTAAAGACCTTATTACAATCTCAAGCAAGCATGGCGTTCAGTCTCGTTAAATTGGTGAATACAACTGGAAAGAAACTCAGGGAGAACCATCCTACAAGCAGGTGGTATGCCACTAGTCTGGCCCATAAACGTCACGTACGTTCAATTGGACAGACTCTTCTTCGCAGCAATATTGCCGTCACTAGTGGGAATTTATTTTTTTCTACAGAATTATTTCAAAAATTAAAGGGCTTTCAAAATTATAAAATGGCTCACGATCTAGACTTTATTTTACGCAGCCTCATCATTAGCGAGCCCATAATGCTATCTAAAGAGCTTATGGCCTATCGTA
>JBBQPV010000381.1:0-2920 GCA_038216925.1 Bdellovibrionia bacterium | reverse complement strand
AGCGTTTGGTTTTCTTTTAGCAGCTTTTTTCTTGGGCGCCTTTTTAGCAGCAGCTTTTTTCTTCTTAACGGCCATTTGTATTCTCCTTAATGAGGTTAATAAAATAAAGAATGATTCTTTACATCTATGAAAGACGTATTTTCAGAGGAGTGCAAGCAAAAAATTACTTTTTTTCACTCTTAATTTTTTCGAAGATACCTTTGGACCATTCGGGAGAATCGGGTTTTTTGTCTTTACTACCGTCCCAAATCATGAGAGCGGCAAAGAAAGCCCCTATGAAAAGGGCCACTGTGGCTAAAACTGATTGCCAATTTTGAACAATCCACATCGTCGTTTGGTCTGCAGAGTAGAGGGTGGATTTCGGTTTTTCGCTCCTATTTGAGAAGGCTTTTTTTAAATTGTCAGAGATAAGTGTCTTATATGTCTTAGGTAAATCGTAAAATGTAATTCCCACTTTCACAGAGTCAGGAAACGTATTCCATGGAGAATGTGCGCTAGGAGCCTCTATGCGGACCACCTGACCCATGCATGCAAGTTGCATTGAGCCCATTGGCGCGAACTACATTTTAATGACTTCGTCTATTTGTGGAGAGTGGCGACGGGCACATACAAATGAAATTCCGGTCTCAGAGATGTCATAAATCGAGGTATTGAGAATTCTGTTTTGCTTGGAAGTAGTGAATCTTATGCCTGCAGCGCCGCTATCAGCGTGCATCCGTAAGCGAGGTGCTGCCCTCATTTTCTTCCTAATCCGTAGTACTCCCATGGATTTCTATTCGGAAAATGGGGGCAGAACCTAAAATTTACCTATGACAAAGCGTTCATAAAGAGCATTTCCCGGTACTTTGGTAGAGGCCAATACTCATCTGAAATGAGCTTTTCAGCTAAATCACACGCGTCTCTTAAGTCCAGAGCAAGGGGTTGAACATCATGGGCGATGAGTTTCATTTTTTCAGTTTCGTCATGCTTAGTTCTGACGTCTGTCACTAGTCCCATCACTTTTTCTAATTTAGTTAAAATTTGATCAAAGACTTCTTCTAGCTTATGCCCTCTCTCTTGATGAACTTTCTTAAGATGCCCGGATGAAATACTTTCTCTGGCTTGGGCAAGCACACAGAGTTGTTTTTCCACTGCGGGAACCACATAGGTATTTACAAGCTCAACAAGAGTGTCAATTTCGATGTCAAGCGTCTTCACATACCGCTCAACCATAATATGGTATCGGCTCAATAATTCTTCCGCAGAGAAGACCTTCTGGTCTATGAGGAATTTTATAGCTTTCATATCTTTTAAGACTTCAAGGGCCTCAGCTGTGGTGCTTAAGATGGGAAGGCCTCTTTTCTTCGCCTCCACTTGCCATTCCTTAGAATATCCGTTTCCTTCAAATCTAATTAATTTGGATTCCTTTACAAATTCTCTAGTGATTTCCATCACCGCTTCATCACGATTGGTTTTTGTTTTCATGATTTCTTTGAGCCTATTTGTAGCTTCCCTGAAAGAAGCAGCCACCGCGGCGTTCAAGAAAGTCATAGGAACAGACACGATAGATGATGATCCTACGGCCCTGAATTCAAATTTATTTCCTGTAAAGGCAAATGGGCTTGTTCTATTTCTATCGGTGTAGTCTTTAGAAATATCCGGTAATTTATTAATCCCTAAATCAATGATTTGGGCTTCTGTTGCCTGCGCCACTTTTCCTTCTTCAATATTGTCTAATATTTTTCCCAACATTGTTCCCAGGAATACAGAAATGATGGCAGGAGGAGCCTCGTTAGCCCCTAAGCGGTGATCATTACCCGGACTGGCAATGGCTGCTCTTAACACATCAGCATGGTCATATACCGCTTTAAGAACAACGGATAACACTGCAAGAAATCTCAAATTTTGGTGAGGCGTGGTTCCGGGCTCAAGAAGATTTTCACCCTTGTCATTAGAGATACTCCAGTTGTTATGTTTACCGCTGCCGTTTATGCCCGCAAATGGTTTTTCATGGAGGAGGCACACAAAGTTATGTTTGAGTGCTGTCCTCTTAAGAACTTCCATAGTCAAGGTGTTGTGGTCAGAGGCAATATTGACGTCTTCAAAAATAGGCGCCAATTCAAACTGACTAGGCGCAACCTCGTTATGACGAGTCTTTGCGGGGATGCCTAATTTAAAAAGTTCAAACTCTGCCTCTTGCATGAATTTTTTTACTCGAGAAGGAATGGCTCCAAAATAATGATCTTCAAGTTGTTGGCCTCTTGTGGAACTAGCCCCCAACAAGGTTCTGCCGGTCATTATAAGATCTGGCCTAAGGGCCACAAAGTTTCTATCGATGAGGAAATATTCTTGTTCTGCTCCAAGGGTGGCATGAACACGTTTAACGTCTACATCCCCAAGAAGTTTTAGAAATTCGCAAGACTCATTAGACAGAGCTTCTATGGATCTGAGAAGGGGGGTTTTACAATCCAGTGCTTGCCCATGATATCCAAAGAATACCGTGGGGATACAGAGAGTCTTTCCAGAATCATCTTCAATAATAAATAAGGGGGAGGAAGGGTCCCATGTTGTGTATCCACGGGCTTCAAATGTGGAGCGCATTCCTCCACTGGGAAAACTGGATGCGTCTGGCTCTCCTTGAATGAGTTGAGAACTGGTGAATTTTTCCATCACCCTGAGTTCCGAGTGAAAACTACTTTGTATGGATATGAATGCGTCATGTTTTTCTGCGGTTAGTCCTGTCATAGGTTGAAACCAATGACAAAAATGTGTGACCCCTTTAGCGACAGACCAATCCTTTATAACACCGGCAATGGTCTCCGCCGTTTCTTTAGGAAGTTTTTTTCCATGTTCTAAGGTTTTAAGAAGATTGGAATAGGCGTCTTTTGGAAGCTTTTCCCGCATTTGTGCTAGGCCAAATGTCATAGATCCAAAATACTCT
>JBBQPV010000380.1:0-2927 GCA_038216925.1 Bdellovibrionia bacterium | reverse complement strand
TATCAATACGGATTTGTCACTGATATTGAAAATGATTCTGCACCTAAAGGCCTCAATGAGGACATTGTCAGGTTTATTTCTGCAAAAAAAAACGAGCCGGATTTTTTAACTCAATGGCGGTTAAAAGCTTTTAGACATTGGCAAACAATGACAGAACCCAGTTGGCAAAATGTGCATTATCCTGCTATCGACTTTCAAGATATTATCTATTACTCCGCCCCCAAACCTAAAAAGCAGCTCAAAAGTTTGGATGAAGTAGATCCAGAACTCAGGGTCATGTTTGATAAACTTGGGATAAATTTAGAAGAACAAAAAAGAATCAGTGGTGTAGCTGTTGATGCGGTGGTGGACAGCGTTTCAGTTGCCACAACTTACAAACATAAACTTTCTGAAGTGGGAGTTGTTTTTTGTTCTTTCAGTGAAGCGGTAAAAAATCACCCCGAATTAATAAAAAAGTATTTGGGCTCAGTGGTTCCTGCGTCTGACAATTATTATGCCGCACTCAATTCTGCGGTATTCAGTGACGGTTCTTTTTGCTTTATTCCTAAAGGTGTCCGTTGCCCCATGGAGCTCTCTACCTACTTTAGAATCAACGCTGCTGAAACAGGGCAGTTTGAACGGACTCTCATCATTGCGGAAGAAGGCAGTCACGTAAGTTACCTGGAAGGCTGCACGGCTCCTCAAAGAGACAAAAACCAACTTCATGCGGCGGTAGTTGAAATAGTTGCTCTGGAAGGAGCACAAGTAAAATATTCTACGGTTCAAAACTGGTACCCGGGTGACAAACAAGGAAAAGGCGGGATATTTAATTTTGTAACAAAGCGAGGAGCTTGCCGTGGAGCTAATTCAAAGATTTCTTGGACGCAAGTAGAAACAGGCTCATCCATTACTTGGAAATACCCTAGTGTAATTCTTCAAGGAGATAACTCCGTTGGCGAATTTTATTCTGTAGCGCTGACAAATAATTATCAGCAGGCCGATACTGGAACAAAGATGATTCACATGGGAAAAAACACGAAGAGTACAATTATCTCCAAAGGTATTTCCGCCGGACACGGACAAAATACGTACCGGGGCCTCGTCAAAATCATGAAGGGCGCTACCGATGCGAGGAATTATTCTCAGTGCGATTCCCTTCTTATAGGAGATCAATGCGGCGCTCACACTATTCCATACCTGGAAGCAAAAAATAAATCGGCTCAAATTGAGCATGAGGCTTCCACATCGAAAATAAATGAAGATCAAATTTTTTATTGTCGTCAACGAGGTTTATCTCAGGAAGATGCAGTTTCAATGATTGTAAATGGTTTTTGTAGAGAAGTGTTTCAGAATTTGCCCATGGAATTTGCCGTTGAAGCGCAAAAGCTTTTAGGCGTAAGCCTTGAAGGGAGCGTTGGTTGATGCTTTCTGTAAGAAATTTAAAAGTAAAAGTGGATGGAAAAGAAATCTTAAAAGGCTTGAGTCTGGAAGTGAATGCTGGGGAAGTTCATGCGGTGATGGGTCCTAACGGTTCCGGCAAGAGTACCCTTGCTGCGGTGATTGCTGGTAAAGAAGGGTATGAGGTAACCAGTGGCGAAGTAATATTTGAAGGAAAAAATCTTTTGTCCTTAAAACCTGAAGAAAGAGCCACCAGCGGAATTTTCTTAGGGTTTCAATATCCTGTAGAAATTCCTGGGGTATCAAATATTTATTTTTTAAAAGCAGCATTAAATGCCGTCCGGAAATTCCGAGGGGAATCAGAATTAGACGCCATGGATTTTTTGGCACTATCAAAAGAGAAAATGAAGTTGTTGGAAATGGATAAAAAACTGATAGACAGAGCCGTCAACCAAGGATTCTCTGGCGGGGAGAAAAAGCGTAATGAAATTTTCCAAATGGCGATTTTAGAACCAAAACTTTCAGTTTTAGATGAAATTGACTCTGGACTTGATATAGATGCGTTGAGAGTAGTCTCTCAAGGTGTCAATGCCGTCCGAGATCCTAAACGCTCCATGATTATCATCACTCATTACCAAAGGCTTTTAGAGTATATCATTCCAGATAAGGTTCATGTTTTATCAGACGGAAAAATAGTGAAGTCAGGGGGCAAAGAACTGGCTCACGAGTTGGAAAAGCAAGGCTATGCCAATGTCTGAACCCGCATCTCTCGCTTTAATTAGATCCAGTGCTGAGAAAAAGTATAAAGCATTGGGATACCCGTCCACAAAAAATGAAGAGTGGAAGTACACGCAATTATTTCAGCTCAAAGACAAAGAATTTAAAGTCGCTCAGTCTAAGAGCAAAGAAGAACTGCTATCTAATAATAATTTGGCCCAGATATTAGAAAAATATAGGTTTTCTGAAAATAGATTAGTTTTTTCTGATGGGTTTTTAATGAAAGACCTTTCAGTTATTAAAAACCGCAATGACCTTCAAATTTCATCTTTAGAAGACGCCGTAGAAAATAATGCTCACATGGTTAATGAATTCTTAACTAGCACGCCTTCTGAAAAAATGTTTCGGTTGATGAATACTGCTTACGCAAAAGCTGGATACTTTATCAGAGTGAACGGAGACACATCTGTCACAGAGCCGATTGTGATGATTTTCTTTTCAACTCAAAAGGATACCTCGGCCCACTACAGGAACCTAATTCAAATTGAAGCTGGAGCTAAGGCACAAATTCTTGAAGTGTTTCATGGTATTGCTGACGGATATTTTAATAATGTCACCACACAAATAGTTCTACAGGCCAATAGCTCTGTCATTCACACAAAAATTCAAGAAGAGCACGTCAGTGCATTTCATATTCATGAGCTTCTGGTTGATCAGAAATCCGGAAGTCACGCCGAATGTAATGTCTATTCTTTGGGTGGCAAACTCGTGAGAAATGAAGTGGATGTGAACCTTTCTCAACCGGGTGCAAGTATTATTCTCAACGGATTATT
>JBBQPV010000379.1:0-2954 GCA_038216925.1 Bdellovibrionia bacterium | reverse complement strand
GAGGGAGCGAATCGCAAACAGAGAAGTATTGTGCAGGTTCTATTGGCCCCGGGACAGCGCTCTGTCATATCGGCGGATATCACAAGTCTTCGCGCCTCGACAATTGCAGACATTCAGGTGGATGAAACGGACCGCGTGATTGGCGTTGTTAGAAACGTCACGGGTGTAATGGGCGGCGGACACAATTTGCATCTTATTCAACTCTACGGACCCCCCAAAGAGAATTCCCAATGATAAAAGCTCTCGTGTTTATGGCTTTAAGTGTTGGAATTACTTCTTTTGCATCGGGAAGCAAACCCAGCTTTGTCTGTCCAACTATACTCGCAAAATTTTTCAGTGGAAATAGCTCCATGGCGCCTCATATTCAATATCTCAACTTGATTCGGCACATGGCCTTCGAAAAAAATATTATCGACGGCGTAGAAGTAAAAAGAATCTCTGAATTGAAGGAACCTTCCAGTGAACTGAATCTAATCAATACGCATCCTATCGATTTACAGGTGTACCGGAGTGCTCTAGTCAAATTAGTAATGGTCCATCATGACGATCTACTTTTACATTGGTCAGAATTGAAAAATGAATTGAAAAAATTAAGTGAAGTACTAATGAGGTCCTCTTTGGACAGAACAGATGCCAGTCTTCATACAAAACCAATTTGGGCGCCAGTAGTCTTGCGTGAATTCGAGAAATTTGGTCAGCCGGAATATTATTTTCAGCCGGAAGAATTTCCTGTTTTCACCGCCTTTAAAAAGCGCACTGCGTATTTTATTGATGTAAGTCGAAGTATCGTTAGGCTGTTTAGTCACCATCAGACCGATCCTCCCGCAACGGGCTTTATGAAATTAAGGGATGGGAACACCGTGATTGCTTACAATAACGGTCAAGGAAAGTTGATCATTGAAGAAGGGGTGAGTGGAAAAATTGTTGACACCCTCCCATTGTCAGAAGTGATTCCGGCATATGATCACCTTACTAGAAAAGCTGTATCTGAACTGAAAATGCAAGAAGAGCGGGACGGCAGCTTAACGATCTTCGTCAAAACGGCTACGTCAGAGATATACCATGGTTACAATACGAGAAGTAGACAGCCATTTCATGTGGCCCCGATTGAAAGATCAGTTATACCAACAATTATTGGCGGTAGAATTATTGCGGATAATAAAAAAAATCAAACCTCACATTTGACCATCCAAGAATTGAGGGTGCAGAAATGGGAAACGCTAGTTGATAGTGATGTAAATATGGAAGGTATGTTTTTAGGTGCTTACAGTGTAAACCACCTGGAGAGCGGAAGAATTATTTATACAGCTCATGGTTCTGATGAATTTGTAGTCTTCGATATAGATAATCCAGTTCCTTACAGAATTAAGTTACCGCAAGGAACCTTGGTGACAGGTACTGCAAATATTGTTGAGCTTTCCGATGGGAAAATTAAATTGTTAGCTGAGTTTAAAGTGCTGCCAGGGGAAGAGAAAGAAATGGCGTTGGTGGACTTGAATTCCGATATTGAGAAAATAAAGATTCCTGGCTTTGCCGAGGATGTTCAACTGCCTTCTTTTAAAGTTTTGAGGTTGAAAGACGGTCGCAATTTTTTAATTGGACTCAAAATCAAATGGGCTCTTGATACCCATGCAAGTCAATTTGTCATTGTGGATCTCCAAACGAAGGACGTTTCATATCTAAATATTTCTAGTTTTAAAGTGAATAGCACAGCTGGCGTAAAAGAGCTGGAGGATGGAAGAGTGATAGCATTTGTCGAAACTGTAGTAGGTGGCAACCGACACCCCAAATTTGTGCAAATCTATGGGCCAGTGCCGTAATGGCTCACTCACTAATATGAAACTTCGGCCCAGCAAATTTCCTTTTAGAAACAAATATCCAGATCAGGCATAAAATAAAAAAGAAACTTCCCATGACTAGACCCGCTTGCTGGTTGGGAGGAAGTACAAAAACAATACAAATAAAAATAATCCATAAAAGGCTCACTACTGCGACAGAATTACTGAAGCGACCCAAGTTCCATGGGCCTGGTAGATCTTTTTTATTTTTATATCGAGCATACAATCTTGCAGCGATAGGAAGTCCGTATGAAATATAAAGAGCAATGGTGGCGATGGATAAAATGGCGCTGTAAAGCTTCACGGAAAGTGCAAGCAGCATAGAAAGGCAAGCCAAACCCCAAATGGCATGGGCAGGCACACGAAATCGCGGACTGACGACGGCCCAAAACTTCGGATAGGGTAATCCACCGTCTCTAGCGAAAGCATAAATCATTCTTGAAGCAGAAGTCATTGAGGCAAGACCACAAAGCCACATGGCTCCGCAAATGAGCCCGGAAAGGGCGGTCCCCACTCCACTTCCCAATCGTAATTTTAATATTTCCGTAAACGCTGTGTCTCCAAAAGCAGTAGCCTGATCTAAATTAGTAATGGAAAGAGTCACTGCGGCGAGCATGATGAATCCAAAAAGTACTGAAATTCCAACGGAAAGAATAATTCCCCAGGGAGCATTGCGACGGGGATCATGGGTTTCTTCGGTGACGTGGGCGGAGGCATCGTAACCAGTGAGTGTCCACTGAGCGAGAAGAAGGCCTACTAAAAAACTATATTGTGGGGAAAATCCATCGGTGCTGTGAAACTTAAATAAAAATCCTACTGGCTGAGTAAATCCATGAAAGAAAAGAATGCCTAATAAAAGGGCAACAACACCAATATGATACCAAGCCGACAAATTATTTAGCCAAGCCACCACTGAAATTCCAATGTGATTAAGAACTGCGTGGGATAATAGTAGCAGCGCATAAAGTCCAATAAGTAAGCCAGGTGTACTTGTCCATCCCATCACTCCAATGAGAAATTGTGCAAGACCGTAATCAATGCCGGCAAGGATCGCAAATTGCCCTATGGAATTAAAACAGGCAGTAAACCAACCTAGCCTTCTGCCCCCTAAGAAAC
>JBBQPV010000378.1:0-2974 GCA_038216925.1 Bdellovibrionia bacterium | reverse complement strand
CACGTACACGTTTTTAGCGCCTTTAACTTGTACAACAACAGCGGATTTTGTGGTGTTGCGTCTTCCGTCGATGGTGATTTTACCCGTCACGGCTGCAAAGTCTTTTGTGGACGCTAGAGCATCCCGAATTCCGGGGGGAGTCAACGTTGCAGATCTTTTCATCGCATCGGCAAGAACGTACGCAGCATCATAACCCATCGCACCTAAACCATCTGGTTCTTCACCAAATTCTTTTTCAAAATCATCCTTAAACTTTTTAGCCTTGGGGTCTTTACTGTCAGTGGTGTAGTGGTTACTGAAATAAGATCCATTGACGGCGTCTTTTCCAATTTCAAAAAGTTTAGGACTGTCCCATCCATCTCCGCCTAACAGCGGCACTTTAAATCCCAATCCTCGCGCTTGACGTGCGATGAGTCCAACCTCTGTGTAATATCCTGGAATGAAAATGGCTTCAGGTTTAGAAGATTTAAGAGCGGTCAACTGAGCCTTGAAATCAATATCTTGAGATGCGTAGGTTTGTTCAGACACTACTACGCCGCCCATTTTAGAAAAAGTTTCTTTGAAATATTTTGCTAGTCCCATGCTGTAGTCGGATTTGACATCAGTCATGATTGCAACACGTTTAACTTTCAAAGTATCTTTTGCAAATTTAGCCATGACGGTGCCTTGAAAAGGGTCAATGAAACATACTCTAAAAATAAAATCTCCAACTTCCGTCACCTTTGGATTGGTGGAACTTGGACTGATCATGGGAATTTTGTTCTGTTGAGCTATGGGCGCGGCGGCAAGTGACCTTGAGCTTGCTACTTCCCCTAAAACTGCAATGACTTTATTTTGTGTGATTAATTTTTGAACAGCAGTGGCGGCTTCATCGGGTTTACCTTGATCATCCAGTGAAATAAGTTTCAAAGTTTTACCTTGAACACCACCAGCATTATTGATTTCTTTAAAGGCCATCTGGATTCCCTTGTGGGTGCTCGTTCCAAACGTTGCTTCTGATCCCGTCATGGATCCGAATTCTCCGACCAAAATATTGGCTCCATCTATTCCTATGGCCGCAGGTGCAGCGGCAGTTCCATCGGCGTTTTTCCGGTCATTTTTTGTACATCCGGTGGCGGCCACAATCACAACAGCTGCAAGCAAAAGTTTCTTAAGCATAGATAATTTCTCCATTTGTTATTCTTTGAATAAATTACTACCTAAGTTGAGAGCGTAGGTCAAATTGAAAGAATCTGAGTCAGTTCGAGAGTATCCTTAGAAATTTTCTTTTTGCTTTGGGATTTCAAAAAGGGGACGGAAATGACCTTGTCATTTAAAAAAGAAGTCATCAAATCGCACTGTCCGGAAAGTAAGAGTTTGACAGATTCGGCACCTAAGCGACTGGCCAAATTTCTGTCCTGCATGGTGGGGCTTCCGCCTCGCTGAATGTGCCCCAAGATACATACTTTTGCGTCAAAGCCTGCCTCTTTTTTAATCTTTGATGCAATCTCATAAGCACGTCCCTGCCCAGGGCCTTCTGCGCAAATGAGAATACTCGATTTTTTTCCCCGGCCTATGCCTCGCTTAATATTCATACACACCTTTTTGATAGTCACCCGGCTTTCCGGCGCAAAAACAGCTTCCGCCCCGCAGGCAAGTCCAACCTCTAAAGCAAGGTGACCAGAATTACGACCCATGACTTCCACTATAAAAAGCCTATCGTGAGACGCAGCGGTATCCCTGATTTTGTCGATGGCTGACACCGCATTATTTACGGCGGTATCAAATCCAATGGTCATGGGAATTCCGTTAATGTCGTTATCTATAGTTCCGGGAACGCCGACAATGGGGATGCGATGTTCTGACCACATCAAATGGGAACCCCAAAATGTTCCGTCTCCTCCGATGGCCACTAAACCATCGAACCCTGCTTTTTTAAAATTTTCCGCGGCGCGAGCGCGTCCAGTGGATTTGTAAAAATCTAAACAACGAGCAGTCTTCAAAATGGTTCCGCCTCGCTGGATAATATTTGATACAGAACTGAGCTCTAGACTTTCAAACTCATAATCCAGAAGCCCTTGAAATCCGTGACGGACACCAGTGACTCTGAGCCCATGATAGAACCCACATCGTAAAACGGCTCTCACCGCGGCGTTCATGCCAGGGGCATCTCCTCCGCTTGTGAGGACCGCGATGCTCTTTAATTTTTTTGAATTGAAGTGGGCCATGAAGTCAACTTGTCACAGTTAAAAAAAAACCGCAAAGTGTTTATGCACCTTGCGGCCATTCCATTAGAAAAAAATGGCAAATATTATCGAACCATCCCTTTGAATTCACGTCCGGCTTTGAATTTGGGATAGTTACAAGCAGGAATAGTGATAGTTTTTCCTGTTTGAGGATTTCGGCCTTTTCTTGATTTACGCTTGGCCTTAGCGAATGTTCCAAATCCGACAAGCTTAACGTCGTCGCCTTTTTTCACAGCTTTTTTAACTGTGTCTAAAGTCGCATCGAGAATTTTCTCAACGTGTGACTTGCTTACTTTGGTATTCTTAGCAACGCTTTCAATGAGTTCTGCTTTGTTCACGGTCCCCCCTTTGGGTGGCTTCGGGTTAATAGATTTTGTTGCGTTGTAAGAATAAAAACGGAAAACCGGTCGGTCGTCAAGGGTTATTTAGTCATCCTCGTAACCATCGGGCTCCTGGTTACCGGATTCTTTATCTTGGGTAGAGGAATCAAAGTCATGAACGGGCACTGAAAATTTCTCCATCGCCCAAGCGCCAAGGTCTAAGAGTTTACATCGCTCGCAGCAAAAAGGACGGAATTCATTTCCTGTCCATTCAGCTTCTTTTTTACATGTGGGGCAAGCGACTTTCATGGGACGAGTCTAAATTAAGTATAGATATAGTTCAATTTTATTTCTTTGTTCGAGGATCTTTAGAAAGCTCTAAAAGTTTCATGTAAACGGCATCAAAGTTTGCGTCCACATTACCTTTGA